>NZ_DAORSO010000017.1:0-30333 GCF_035443565.1 Ornithinibacter sp.
GATGATGAGGGCGTTGGACTCGAAGACGTGCAGGCCCTCGTAGTCGTTGACCGGGAACGTGAAGCGGCCGTCGGGGCCCACGGGCACCACCGGGGCGATGCCGTGCTGGTCGGTGAGCTGCTTGTCCTCCTCACCGAAGGCGGGGGCGATGTGGACGATGCCGGTGCCGTCGTCGGTCGTCACGTAGTCGGCCGCGAGCACGACGTGGGAGTTCGGGTGGCCGGCGTAGTACGAGAACGGTGGCGTGTACGACCGACCGATCAGGTCAGCCCCGGTGAGCCGCTCGACGACCCGCTCCGCGGCATCCGCACCGAGCTCGCGCGTGTAGGCAGCCAGGCGCGCCTCGGCGAGCAGGTACCGCTCGGTGCTCCCCGTCGGGCCCTCGGACTCGACGACGACGTAGTCGATGTCGGGGCGCACGGCCATCGCGAGGTTGCTCGGCAGGGTCCACGGGGTCGTCGTCCAGATGAGGGCGAGCTCGCCGGTCTCGAGGCGGTAGCCCACGGTGACGGCGGGGTCCTGCCGGTTCTTGTAGACCTCCTCGTCCATGCGCAGCTCGTGGTTGGACAGCGGCGTCTGGTCGTTCCAGCAGTACGGCAGGCAGCGGAAGCCCTCATAGACCAAGCCCTTGTCGTACAGGGTCTTGAACGCCCAGAGCACCGACTCCATGAACGTCGGGTTGAGCGTCTTGTAGTCGTTGTCGAAGTCGACCCAACGGGCCTGGCGGGTGACGTAGTCCTGCCACTCCCCGGTGTACGTCATGACCGACTCGCGGCACTTGGCGTTGAAGGTCTCGATCCCGATCTCGAGGATCTCGTCCTTGGTCTTGATGCCGAGCTGGCTCATCGCCTCGAGCTCGGCGGGCAGGCCGTGGGTGTCCCAGCCGAAGCGGCGCTCGACGTGCTTGCCGCGCATCGTCTCGTAGCGGGGGACGATGTCCTTGACGTAGCCGGTCAACAGGTGGCCGTAGTGCGGCAGGCCGTTGGCGAAGGGCGGGCCGTCGTAGAAGACGAACTCGTTGGCCCCGTTGACACCGGCCGGGCGCTCCTCGACCGAGGCGAGGAAGGTGTTGTCCTTCGCCCAGTAGGCCAGGACGGCCTCCTCGATCTGCGGGAAGCGCGGGCTCGAGGGGACGCCGAAGGCGGCGCCGGTGTGCTGGCCGGTCGTGGAGACCGTGGGATAGGTCATGGGTCTTCGTGCTCCTGCGGGTCGTCAACTCGAAATCTCTGGACGAGGACGAACGTGAGTCCCGCACACGATTCCGTATGCCGGGTGCTCACCTCCGCGGTGCCACCTCGCTTGCCGCACGCCTGGCTGCGCAGACCGGCGAACCGGGCCCCGCGGCATACGACCGCTCTTGGTCGAAGGCTGTGACGAAGCCCACCCGTCCGGGTCTAGTGGGCGGACCTGATCGAGTCAGGACCCGCTGTTCTTCCGGAAGCTCGCCGCTGATGACGGCTCAGACGCTCTTGGTCCCGAAGTCTACCGGCCTCGACGGCCAGGGTCGTCACGAAGCCGTTCGGCACCAGGTCCCAGTCGACGTCGCGATGACCTCGACCGTGCAGCCAGGCGCGAGCCACCCGCAGGGTGTCACCGTGCGTGACCAGGACAAGGTGGGGTGGAGCAGCCGGGAGGACGCGCTCGAAGAAGGTCCCCAGGCGATCGTGGACGTCCTCGATCGACTCGCCCCCGCCCCATCGCACCTCGGTGATGTCCAGCCCCTCGGGAGTCGGCTCGGGCACCAGCTCCTTCGTGAGGCGGCCCTCGAGGACACCCAGGCCCTGCTCGCGCAGGGCGACGTCCTGTTCGACGCTCACCCCGAGCACCTGCCCGATCACCGCGGCTGTCTGCGCGGCCCTGACCAGGTCACTGCAGATCAGACCCACATCCTCGCCCGTGCCGGGGCACCGCGCACGTAGTAGTGCGGCCGCTTCGGCGGCCTCGCGACGCCCGCGCTCGGTGAGCTCGGGGTGCACGGTCTGCCCCTGGAGCCGGCCCTCGACGTTCCACGTCGACTGTCCGTGGCGGACGAGGTGCACGGTCACGGGATCCCTCACGCGCCCACTGTAAGGTCGCTGCGTGGCTGGACTGCTGGTGACCGGGACGAGCTCGGATGCGGGCAAGTCCCTCGTCGTCACCGGACTGTGCCGCGCCCTGGCCCGCCGCGGGCTGCGCGTCGCGCCCTTCAAGAGCCAGAACATGTCCAACAACTCGATGGTCTGCCGCGATGGCTCGGAGATCGGGCGCGCGCAATATCTGCAGGCCGAGGCGGCTGGGGTCGAGGCGAGCTCTCTGCACAATCCCGTGCTCCTCAAGCCGGGCAGCGATCGTCGAGCCTTCGTGGTCCTGCGCGGACAGCCCGCGGGCGAGTTGCAGGCCGGTGAATACGCGACTGGCCGCGCGCACCTTGCCGAGGCCGCCTTCGCTGCCTACGAGGAGTTGGCCGCGAACCACGACATCGTCGTCGCCGAGGGCGCCGGCTCCCCGGCTGAGATCAACCTTCGCAGCGGCGACTACGTCAACATGGGTCTGGCGCGGCGCTTCGACCTGCCCGTCATGGTCGTCGGAGACATCGACCGGGGCGGCATCCTCGCCGCTCTCTACGGCACGTGGGCGTTGCTCGACGACGAGGACCGGGCTCTGCTGAAAGCCTTCTGCATCAACAAGTTCCGAGGTGACGAGTCCGTGCTCACCCCTGGGCTGGTGGAGATCACGAGGCGCACGGGGGTGCCCTTCGTCGGCGTCCTCCCGTGGCTCGAGGACGTCTGGCTCGACTCCGAGGACGCGCTCTCGGTCGGTCGCTGGCGACCGTCGGAGGACGACGTGGCCGACCGACTCTCCGTCGCCGTGGTGCGCTTCCCGCGGACCTCCAATGCCACCGACGTCGATGCCCTCGCCGCCGAGCCCGGCGTCGACGTCCGGGTGACGACCGACCCGGACGTATGCCGCGAAGCCGACCTGCTCGTCCTGCCGGGCTCGCGAGCCACGGTCAGTGACCTGTCCTGGTTGCGTGAGCGGGGCCTGGCCGACGTCGTCGTCGAGCGGGTCACCGCGGCCCGGCCGGTCCTGGGGATCTGCGGTGGCTACGAGATGTTGGCGCAGTGGATCGACGACCCCGTCGAGAGCGGGGCCGGCGTCGGCGCCGGGTTGGGCGTGCTGCCGACCTCGGTCACTTTCGCGGCGGAGAAGGTCCTCGGGCGTCCATCGGGCGAGTGGCAGGGTCATCGGGTCGAGGGCTACGAGATCCATCACGGCGTCGTCGACGACGACAGGTCCTTCCCCGGGGGCATGCGTCGTGGGCCGGTCTTCGGATCGATCTGGCACGGCACCCTGGAATGCGACGACTTCCGGCGTGCCCTTCTCGCCGAGGTCGCAGCACTGGCCGGCTCACGCTGGCAATCACGGCCCGGGGCACCGGGATTCGCGCAACGGCGCTCGACCATGATCGACGCGCTCGCCGATGCCGTCGAGGAGCATCTCGACCTCGAAGCCTTGCTCACGCTGACCCGAGGAACTGGCTCATGAGCCCACCCACGCCGCGCATCATCAAGGTCATCGGCATCGGCGCCGGCTCCCCCGGGCACCTCACCCAGGAGGCCATCGCTGCCCTGCGCGCAGTCGATGTCTTCCTCGTCGCGGACAAGGGCTCCGCCAAGGACGACCTCGTCGCGGTGCGACGGGCGATCTGCGCGGAGTTCGTCGAGGGGGTGGAGGGTCAGGACTATCGCTTCGTGACTGTGCCCGACCCGACCCGTGGGCCGGACGCCGAACGCGATGACACGGCATACCGCTCCGGGGTGGCCGATTGGCACGCGGCGCGAGCCGATCGCTACGCCGAGGTCATCGCCGCCCTCCCCGTGGACGCGGTCGTCGGCTTCCTCGTGTGGGGAGATCCGGCCTTCTACGACAGCACGATTCGTGTCGTCGACGCCATCGGTGAGCGCCTGCCGATCGTCACCCACGTCGTCCCCGGCATCTCGGCCTTCCAGGCCCTTGCCGCCGCCCACTCGATCGTGCTCCACGCGGTCGGGCAACCGGTCCACATCACGACTGGGCGGCGTCTGGTCGACGAATGGTCTCCATCGCTCGGCTCGGTCGTGGTCATGCTCGATGGGCACCTCGCCTGCCAAGGGCTCGTGGAGCGTGCCCCGGATCTGCTGATCCATTGGGGCGCCTACCTCGGCCTCCCCCAGCAGACGCTGCGCTCCGGTCGCCTGGCCGACGTCATCGACGACGTGGTCGCCGTCCGCGCCGAGTTGCGTGCCGAGCACGGATGGATCATGGACGTCTACGTCCTGAGCCCCTCGTAGCGACAAACGCCCCGGTCAGAGCCCGTCCTTGCTGGCCAACCGACGCGAACCGAGGACCGATCACTCCACCGTGCGTGCGGCCAGTCGTCGCATCCGGAGGCCCTGCAGGATCATCGACGCGGCGAGACACGCTCCGACACCCTCACCTGCGCGCAGCCTGAGGGTGAGCAGCGGCTCGAGGCCCAGCGCACGCAGGACTGCCGCGTGGGCCCGCTCGCGCGAGCGCTGCCCCGCCACCAGATGGGCCTGAACCGCGGGCTCGATCCGGGCGGCGAGCAGCCCGGGGAGGGAACCGGCCAGTCCGTCGAGGACGACCGGCGCACCCGCCTCGACCGCGCCCAGCACCACGCCGGTGAGCACGGCGATCTCGGGACCACCGAGACCGGCCAGGGCCTGACGAGCCTGGTCCGCCGGAGACTCGGATCCGGCCAGAGCGGGACCACATCGCAGCAGTGCCGCTGCGACGACGTCACGCTTGCGCTCCAGGATGGCCGCGTCCGCCCCGGCACCGAGGCCCACCGCCTCTGCCGGGTCGAGCCCGGTCAGCGCGCAGGCCAGCGCTGCCGCAACGGTCGTGTTGCCGACGCCGATCTCGCCGAGCACGACCAGACCGCTCTGCGCAGCCCGGCGCCCGACATCTCGACCCGCGATGAGGAGGGCATCCACGTCGGACACTGTCAGGGCATCGGCAGACTCGAGGTCACCGCGCGGGTCAGAGGGCCGGGCATCGACCGCTGCTCCCACGACGGCTTCGTCACCATCGACCCCCGCATCCACCACAACCAGGCCCAGACCGGCCGTCTGCGCGGCCACGGCGCCCATGGACGTGCCCGCCACGGCGGCCTCGGTCACCTCACGAGTGACCGACACGGCATAGGGACTCACGCCCAGCTCGGCCACCGGATGATCCGCGGCCACCAGGACCAGGGTGCCGCCGTCGATGTCCCGCTCCCCCAGGGCCGCCACGCGGTTGAGCACACGGTCGAGGACACCGAGCGAGTCGGGCGGAGCCAGGAGTTCGTCGGCATCATCGGTCGCGGCGACGAGGCGGTGCTCGTCAGGGCCGCGCAGGTGCGAGATGGGCTGCTCCGGCGCGCCCTCGCTCCAACGCTCCCGCAGCACCACGTCTGCCAGTGGGGTCTTGGTCGACCAGCCCGCGCGCTGCAGGCCCGGCTCCGGCGGACGCTCGTCGGGCCAGCCCAGGCAGAGCCACCCGAGCGTCACGACGCCCTCGGGGAGACCGAAGAGGTCGGCCAGGTCGGCGGGATCGAAGAGGGTGACCCACCCCATCCCCAGGCCGTGGGCGCGGGCCGTGAGCCACATGTTCTCGATGGCGGTGGCACACGACCACAGATCGGCATCGGGGAAGGTCGCCCTGCCGAGCACGCCCATCGCCGGTGTCCGACGGTCACAGGCCACCACGATGCCCAAGGGTGCCTCCCGAAGGCCCTCCAACTTGAGGTCGAGCAGGCGGGCGGCGCGGTCCTCGGTGAGATGGTCGGCCTGGGCCAGTCGCGCGGCGTCGGCGAGATGGGCCGCCCGGTCCCGCGTGGACTGGTCGCTGACGACGATGAAACGCCACGGCTGCGAGTGACCGACGCTCGGCGCCCGATGGCCCGCGGCGAGCACGGCCTCGAGCAGCTCGTCAGGCACCGGATCGGGCCGGAAGCGCCGGATGTCCCTGCGCGCGCCGACGACCGCCTCCAGGGCCTCGACGACCGGAGCACCCATGGCCCAGCCGCCCGGGTCCTCGCGGCGGGTCCGAGCACTCGTGGCATCGCCGATGACCGGCACCGGCCGTGCCCACGACTGCTGCGCGCCCTCGGTCACCTCAGTCCTCCAGCTGTCCTTCGACATCGAGATAGACCTGCTGCATGGCAGCCATCACCTCGGGGTCCGGCTGCTCCCAGAGACCACGCTCGGCAGCCTCGGACAGCTTTTCCACGATGCCGCGCAGGGCCCAGGGGTTCGCGTGTCGCATGAAGGCCTGGTTGGTCTCATCGAGCACGTACTCCTGGGCGAGCTTCTCGTACATCCAGTCCGGGATCACGCCGGCTGTCGCGTCGAAGCCGAAGAGGTAGTCGACCGTGGCGGCGAGCTCGAAGGCTCCCTTGTAGCCGTGCCGCTGCATCGCACTGATCCACCGCGGGTTGACGACGCGGGCGCGGAAGATGCGGTTCGTCTCCTCCTGCAGGGTGCGGGTGCGGACGGCATCGGGTGAGGTCGAGTCACCGACGAAGGCCTTGGGCTCGGCGCCGGTGAGCGCCCGCACCGTGGCGACCATGCCGCCGTGGTACTGGAAGTAGTCGTCGGAATCGAGGATGTCGGACTCGCGGTTGTCGATGTTCTTGGCCGCGACCTGGATGCGCCGATAGTTGCGCTCCATGTCCTCTCGAGCCGGTATGCCGTCCAGCCCCCGACCGTAGGCGAAGCCGCCCCACTGGGTGTAGACCTCGGCGAGGTCGGCGTCATTGCGCCAGTTGCCCGATTCGACGACCTGGAGGATGCCAGCGCCATAGGATCCTGGCTTCGAGCCGAAGATCCTTGTGCGAGAGCGGCGCTCGTCCCCATGCGCCGCCTCGTCGGCGCGCGCGTGAGCGCGCACGAAGTTCATCTCGTCCGGCTCGTCGAGACCGGCCACGAGCGCCACGGCATCGTCGAGCAGGGCGATGACGTGCGGGAAGGCGTCCCGGAAGAAGCCCGAGATCCGGACCGTGACGTCGATCCGCGGGCGACCCAATTCCTCCAACGACAAGGGCTCCAGTCCGACGACGCGGCGGGACTGCTCGTCCCACACGGGGACGACGCCGAGCAGCGCGAGCACCTCGCCGATGTCGTCGCCGGAGGTGCGCATCGCCGACGTCCCCCAGACGGACAGCCCCACCGACTGCGGCAACTCGCCCGTCTCCTCGCGGTAGCGCTCCAGGAGGGACGCGGCCATCGCCGACCCGGTCTGATAGGCCAGTCGCGACGGGATCGCCTTGGGGTCGACCGAATAGAAGTTGCGCCCGGTCGGCAGGACGTTGACCAGTCCACGCAGCGGCGAGCCGGACGGGCCGGCCGGCACGTAGCCACCGTCGAGAGCGTGCAGGACCATCGGGATCTCACGCGAGGTCTCGCGCAGTCGCGGGACGACCTCCCGGCAGGCGAAGGTCAGCGACGCGGACACCCCCGCATTGGCCTCACCCAGGACCTCCAGCACGATCCCGTCGACCGCACCGACCTCCCAGTGGGCGTCCGCGCAGCGTCCCACGAGCTCGCGAGCCGTCGCCTCGAAGGCGTCGGTGTCGGCGCTGCCACTCTCGATCTCGTCGTGTCCGAGCGCCACGCGCAGCCCCGGGATCCCGTCCGAACGTCCACCGAAGATCTGTCCGGCCCGCAGGATCGCCAGGACCAGGTTGAGCAGCCCCTCACCGGTCGGAGCCTCGCTCAGGACGTGGAGGCCATCACGGATCTGGACGTCCTTGATCGCGCACAGGTGGTAATCGATCTGGCCGACGAGCTCATCGAACGCGTAGTCATCGGGATTGTCACCGAGCCCGAGGTCCTGGTCCATCTTGGCAGCGCGCAGCAGCGTCCAGATCTCGCCCTGCAGGGCAGGCGCCTTGGCCGGATCCATCGCGGAGACGTTGCCGTACTCGTCGAGCAACTGCTCCAGGCGGGCGATGTCGCCGTAGGACTCGGCACGCGCCATGGGCGGCACGAGGTGGTCCACGATCGTCGCGTGGGCCCGCCGCTTGGCCTGGGTGCCCTCACCGGGGTCGTTGACGAGGAAGGGATAGATCAGCGGAAGCGACCCCAGAGCCGCATCGGGCCCGCAGTCCGCCGACAGGGCGAGGTTCTTGCCGGGCAGCCATTCCAGGTTGCCGTGCTTGCCCACGTGCACGATCGCGTGGGCACCGAACTCCTCCTCGATCCAGCGGTAGGTCGCAAGATAGTGGTGGGTCAGCGGGAGGTCCGGGTCGTGATAGATCGCGATCGGGTTCTCCCCGAAGCCGCGCGGCGGCTGCACGAGGAGGACGACGTTGCCCGACTGGATGGCCGCACAGACGATCTCACCCTCTGGGTCACGCGAGCGGTCGACGAAGAGCTCACCCGGGGCCTCGCCCCAGTGCTCCACCATCGCTGAGCGCAACTCCTCGGGCAGCGCCGCGAACCACGCGGCATACGTCGCCGCCGGGATGCGCACCTGGGCGTCCGTCACCTGCTCCTGGGTGAGCCACTCCGGGTCCTGGCCGCCGGCTGCGATGAGACCGTGGATGAGGGCGTTGCCCGCAGTCGTGTCGGGTGCCTCGCCCTCCACGGGCGGCAGGTCCCCCAGACCGGGGATGCCCTCCGCACCGCCGTTCGGGCCCAGGTCATAACCGGCGTCCCGCATGGCGCGCAACAGCCGCACCGTGGAGACGGGTGTGTCGAGACCGACGGCATTGCCGATCCGCGAGTGCTTGGTCGGGTAGGCCGAGAGGACGACCGCGATCTTGCGCTGCTGCGGCGGCGTGTGGCGCAGGCGTCCGTGGTTGACGGCGATGCGGGCGACTCGCGCGCACCGGTCGAGGTCGGCGACGTAGTGCGGCAGGCCGTCGGCGTCGGTCTCCTTGAAGGAGAAGGCGACGGTGATGAGTCGACCGTCGAACTCGGGCACCGCGACCTGCGTGGCCACGTCGAGCGGGGACATCCCGTCATCCGAGGCCTCCCACTCGGCTCGGCTCCACGTGAGGCACAGCCCCTGGAAGATCGGGATGTCGAGCTCGGCCAGGGCACGCACGTTCCACGCCTCGTCGTCCTCCCCCGCGCTGGCCGTCGCCGGTTTGGTGCCACCGGCGGCGAGGACGGTGGTCACGAGCGCGTCCAAGGTGCCCAAGTGGGCGATGAGGTCGTCGGGAGCATCGCGCAGGGAGGCGGCAAAGATCGGCACGCCGACGCCTCCGGCCTCGTCGATGGCATCGCACAGCGCGTGCGCATAGGCCGTGTTGCCGGCCGCCTGCTGCGCGCGGTAGATGAGCACACCGATCCGGGGCCGGGTCACTCCATCGTCGAGCGTCGGGAGCTCGGGGCGATCGAGCACACCCCACGCCGGCAGCTCATCCGGGGGCTCGAAGCCCGCACCGGTGAGGAGCAGGGTGTCGGACAGGAAGGCATGCAGGTTGCGCAGGTTGTCCGGGCCACCCTGGGCCAAGTAGCGGTGCGCCTCCGCGACCACGCCGGCCGGCACGGTCGAGAGCTCCATCAGTGCCGCGTTGGGCGCTTGCTCACCACCGAGGACGACCATCGGCGTGCCGGTCGCGCTGATCCGCCGGAAGCCGGAGCAGAGGTCCTGCGGACCACCCAGGATGCGCGCCACGACGATGTCGGCGCCCTCCAGGGCCGCACCCATGTCCTGGTGGCCCGGGCGGGCCGGGTTGGCCCACACGTACTCCGCGCCGGAGGCACGGGCACTGAGCAGGTCGGTGTCGCTGGTGGACAGCAGGGCAATACGTGGCATCTGGTGCAACTCCCTTGGGGTCCGCGCCCCGGGTCGACGGATGCCCGGCAGGGTGGGCCGGAGCAGGTCGGCGTGACGTTCCTGACTCCGCCCGGTCACCCGGGCGTCACAGTGGCGGGACCGTCCCGGTCTTGCACCGGGTTCCGTCGACGACGACCGCTTGGCAGCCTACGGCAGACGCGGAGCGAGAGGAACGCGAGCGTATGCTCCCGGGCGTGACCTGCACCCGCCTCGGAGCCGACCGCTGTCCCGGTCTGCTCAAGCCCTTCGTGGCCCAGGACGGGGCGATCATCAGGCTGCGGGTGCCCGGCGGACGGGTGCGCGTGTCGACCCTGGCCGACCTGCTCGCCATCGGTGCCGACCACGGCGCTCCCCTGCTCTCCGTCACCTCACGCACGAACCTCCAAGTGCGGGGCCTGCCGGATCCACTCCCCGAGGACGTCATGGTCCGCGCCGAGGCCACCGGACTGCTTCCCTCGCCCTCCCATGAGCGCGCCCGCAACATTCTCGCGGCCCCTCTCGCTCCCGATCTGCAACCCCTTGTCGCCGAGCTCGACGCTGCCCTGTGCGCCGACCCCTTCCTCGCGGACCTGCCCGGCCGCTTCCTCTTCGCCGTCACCGACGCGACGGGCGCGGTGCTCACCGAACCGGTCGACGCGGCATACCAGGCGTTGACGCCCACCTCCGGTGTGATCCGGTTGGCAGGACTGGGTATGCCGTGTGCCCGCGACGACGCCGTCGCGCACCTCCTCGAGAGGGCCCGGCTCTTCCTCACGCATCGCGAAGGTCCCCGCGTCTGGAACATCCGTGACCTGCCCGCGGACTCGCCCGTCTTCGCCGGGCTGGAGCCGATGCCCGTGGACCCGGCGCCACCGCTGACCCCGGGCCCAGTGGGCGGGGATCTCGTGGCCGGGATTCCGCTCGCGATGCTGCGCGCGACCCATCTCTCGGCGCTCGTCGCGATCACCGACGACGTGGTCATCACCCCGTGGCGCTCTCTCGTCGTCCCCAGTGGCGCAGAGTTCGCCGCCGACCTCGAGGAGGCGGGGTTCACCGTCACGGAGTCCGACCCGTGGGCGCGCCTGTCGGCGTGCACCGGGGCGCCCTGGTGCGCCCGCACGTCCTCCCCGACGATGGATCTGGCCCTGGAGAGCGCCGCTCGCCTGGGCCCGGACGGGCCGCGGCTCCACGTCGTGGGGTGCGAACGCGCCTGTGGCGCACCGACACTCGACCATGTCCTCGTCGTCGACCCCCACTCGGTCGACGACATCCTCTCTGCCGATGGAGCGCTCGCCCGATGACGCCGGTGCCACCCACCCGCCGCTACGACTACGTCACCGACGGGCTCGAGATCTATCGCCGGTCCTTCGGCACGATCCGGGACGAAGCGGACTTCCGTGACTTCGCGCCGGACCTGGTCACTGTGGCGACCCGGATCATCCACGGTGCCGGTGACGTCGACATCGTCTCGGCCCTCGCGGCCACCCACGACCTGGTGGCGACAGCGCGCGGGGCACTGGAGGCCGGCGCCCCGATCTTCACCGACTCCCACATGCTCGCCTCGGGCGTGACCAGGCGCCGCCTGCCCGCCGACAACGACGTGATCTGCACCTTGCGCGAGGAGTCGGTGCCCGAGCTGGCCCGACAGTGGGGCACCACCCGGGCGGCGGCCGCTGTGTCGCTGTGGGGACCTCGCCTGGAGGGGGCCGTCGTCGCCATCGGCAACGCGCCGACCGCGCTCTTCCACCTGCTGGAGCTGATCCTGGATGGTGGGCCACGTCCGGCGGCGATCGTCGGGATGCCGGTCGGCTTCATCGGGTCGGCCGAGTCCAAGGTGGCCCTGGCCGAGCACCGCTTGCCTGACGGGAGTCAGATCCCCTGGCTGGTCGTGCACGGTCGCCGCGGCGGATCAGCCATGGCCGCCTCGGCCCTCAATGCCCTGGCCAACGAGTCGGAGCTCGCATGAACGACAACGAGCCCCGATCGGTCGCAGGACGGCTCTATGGGGTCGGCGTCGGCCCCGGCGACCCCGGTCTGGTCACCCTGCGTGCGGCCGAGTTGATCCGCAGCGCCGACGTCGTCGCCTTCCACGCCGGCACGGGCAAGCAGTCGATGGCGCGCTCGATCGTCGCCGACCTGTTGTCACCGGAGGTGATCGAGGAGGAGCTGCGCTATCCGGTGACCGCCGACTTCGCCGAGCAATCGGGTGACTACTACACGGCGCTCGGCGAGTTCTATGACGAGTGCGCCGACCGACTGCAGGGCCATCTGGCCAGGGGACGCAGTGTCGTCGTCCTCGCGATCGGCGACCCCCTCTTCTTCGGGTCCTTCATGTATGTCCATGACCGACTCTCGCCGCACTACCCCACCGAGGTCGTGCCCGGCGTCACGTCGGTGAGCGCGGCGACCGCCGCCGTCGCGACCGGCCTGTGTCGACACGAGGACACCTTGACGATCCTGCCAGGGACGCTCCCGGTGCCCGAGCTGGCACGGCGCCTCGCGGACACGGACGCGGCCATCATCATGAAGTTGGGCCAGACCTTCCCCGGGGTCGTCGAGGCGGTCCGTCAGGCGGGCCTGCTGGAGCGAGCCGTCTATGTCGAGCGGGCCTCGGGCAGACGTCAGCGCGTCCTCCCCCTCGCCGACGTCGACGCCGCCGCCGTGCCCTACATGTCGCTCATCGTCGTGCCCGGACAGGACCTGCGTGCCGACGCGGCCGGTCGCGCCGAGGGAGCCGCTCCCGCCGGAGTCGACGAATCTCGTTCTCCCGCATCACGATCCGCCACTGCGGGTGGCGATGGCAGCGGCGACGCCGTGACGCTCGGCACGGTCCATGTCGTCGGGCTGGGACCAGGGCCGGATGCGTGGTTGACCCCGGAGGCGAGCGAGGTGCTCTCCCGTGTCGATCACGTCATCGGCTACGCCCCCTACGTCGCCCGGGTGCCGCAACGGGAGGGGCTGACCCGCTTGCCTTCGGGCAACACCGTCGAGGTCGATCGCGGACGACAGGCCCTCGACCTGGCTCTGGCGGGCCACGAGGTCGCAGTCGTCTCGGGTGGTGATGCCGGCGTCTTCGGCATGGCCGCGGCAGTGTTCGAGGCCGCCGAGACCGACGCCCGGTATGCCGTGGTGCCGATCCACGTCGTCCCCGGCGTCACGGCCGCGCACGCCGCCTCCGCGCTCGCCGGAGCCGTCCTGGGCGCGGATCACGCCCTGATCTCGCTGTCCGACCGGCTCAAGCCGTGGTCGGTCGTCGTCGAGCGGCTCCGGGCCTGCGCTCGGGCCGATCTCGCGATGGCGTTCTACAACCCGCGCTCGGCCTCCCGGCCCGACCAGCTCGTGCAGGCCAGGGCGGCCTTGCTGGAGGTCCTGCCCGAGGATCGGGTCGTCGTCGTCGCGCGGCACGTGGGTCGGGAGCAGGAATCGTCGACCGTGACGACACTGGGTGATTTCGACCCCGAGACCGTCGACATGGGGTGCCTGGTCATGATCGGCGCCGCGAGCACGCGGGTCACCGACAGCGGTCGGGTCTGGACGCCGCGCTACGTCGACTGACACGCTCGGCATCGACTGACACGCGCTGCGTCGACGTGGCCGCGCTCGGTCACGCGAGAGGGGCGGCGCTGCTCAGCCCAGGAAACGCGCGACGTCAGCGACCGTCCGCGGCGGGTCGACGACGTCGATCTCGTGACCGAGTGACCGGAGCAGCTTGACCGGCCACGGCACGCCGAGGTGTGCCCGTCGAAGGAGTGCCTCGTCGGTCATGATCTTGACGGTGCTGCCCTGGTGGACGATGCCGTCCACGACCACGCCCACCTCGTCGGCCCACTCCCAGGCGAAGTCGATGTCGTGGGTCGAGACCACGACCGTGGTGCCCCGTGCCTCGAGGTTGTCCAGGGCCGCGCGCAGGGTCGTCACCGCTCGTGGGTCGAGGCCTGCCGTCGGCTCGTCGAGCAGGATGACCTGCGGCCGCATCGCCACGGCCCCGGCGATGGCGACCCGCTTGCGCTGGCCGTAGGACAACTGGTGGACCGGTCGGTCGGCGAGGTCAACGACGTCGAGCAGCTCGAGGGCCTCGGACACGCGCGCTCGCACCTCGTGGTCGTCGAGGCCGAGGTTGATCGGTCCGAAGGAGACGTCGGCGCGCACATCGGCCGAGAAGAGCTGGTCGTCCGGGTCCTGCAGCACGAGCTGGACCCGCTGCCGATGGTCGCGCAGACCGGCGTTGTCGTGGCGGAGCGTGATGCCATCGACGGCCACGCTCCCCGCGTCGGGCACATGAGCACCCGAGAGGCAGCGCAGCAGAGTCGTCTTGCCGGAGCCGTTCTCGCCGAGCAGGGCGAGCCGACTGCGCCCCGTCACGGACACATGGGCGCAGTCGAGGACGTCGCCTCGCCCCGGGTAGCCCGCGTGAAGGCCCTCGCCCACGAGCACCGCCCCGACGGTGGGCTCCCACGTGCCGGTGCGATGAGTCATGCGACACCTCGCAGCGCGAACAGGATCGACGTCGCGGCCAGTGCGGTCACGATCAGACCGCTGACCGCCATGAAGGGCACCGACACGACCGTCTCCCTGGGCAGGGTCCGCAGCGACCCGGCATACCCTCGTCCGCGCAGGCCCTCCTCGAGGCGCCGCGACCGTTGCCAGGCGCGCCCGAGGACCGAGCCCGCCATCAGGCCCATCGACCGACGAGCGGTCCGGCCGTCGACGAAGCCGAGGCGGGCCGCCTGCGCCTCGCGGACGGCAAGGACGGAGTCCATCAGGGTGAAGAGCATCCGATAGACCAGGCCGGCGATGTCGACGAGCACCTCGGGCACCCGCAGTCGCCGCAGCCCCGCGAGCAGGTCGACCATCGGAGTCGTGGCCGCCAGGAGAGTCATGGCCGCCATCGCGGCCGCCGACCGCACGGCGACCGCCGCCGCGGCATACAGGCCGGTGGACGTGAGCGACACCGGGCCGAGTGAGGCCAGGACGTCGGTGGGTTGGCCGCCGAAGGTCAGGGCGATGGGGATGGCACCGACGGCGACGAAGGTCATCGGGCCGACCACCGCCAGGGCATAGGTGCGCTTCGGGACGCGGGCGGCGAACAAGGCGGTGGAGACGGCGACGGCCAGCACGACGAGGGAGACCCAGAGGGAGCGCGAGGTCGCGGCCACCGTGAGCAGACCCAGTGACAGCAGGGCCTTCTCACCGGTGGACCGCAGACGCCACGGCCCGGACCAGGCCGCCTCGTCGAGGGCGAATCGCGCCAAGGTCAGCCCCTCGACTGCGGCTCGGCCGCATCACAGGCCGGCTCCGGGTCGCTCACCGGGCGGCTCGAATCGTCGGCAGCCGACCGGCGCTGGCGACGCCGCTCGCGCATCGTGCCGAGGACGAACCCGAGGGCTCCTGCGCCGAGTGCTGCCTGCAGCGCGAACAGTCCGGACTCGACCTCGCCGCTCGAGGGCTCGAAGATCGGCTGGAACCACGGGGTGTAGCCGGGGTGGTTCTCCTCGATGTGGGTGGTGGCCGCCGAGTCGGTGCCGATGAAGGTCTCGCCGTCGCCGGTGCTCTGGCGGGTGCCGAGGACCATCGCGACCGCGAAGAGGGCGACGATCGCCAGGAGGATGGCCAGGGTGCTCGCGTGCTTACGCATGGATGGCCTCCTCGACCTTGGTGCCGGCGTGGTCCGGGCGGCGCGAGAACACCCCGAGAGCGGAGAGTTCTGGGCCGGCCCAACTGCGCAGGGCCTTGAAGATGAGGACGCCGACGAGGCCTTCAATGACGGCCAACGGCACTTGGGTGATCGCGAAGATGCCGAGGAAGACCGACCACGCGCCGACGAAGCCGTTCTGGCCGGGGAAGGCCAGCGCGAGTTGGGTGGCGGTCATGACGTAGGTCGCGAGGTTGGCCAACGCCATGGCCGCGAAGATGCGGACCGAGAAGGGAGCGCGACCGAGCAGGCGGAACGCGGCATACCCGACCCACGGGCCGACGACCGCCATCGAGAAGACATTGGCCCCGAGGGTGGTCAGACCGCCATGGGCGAGCAGGAGGGCTTGGAAGAGCAGGACGATCGTCCCCAGGGCCGCCATCACCGGGGGCCGGAAGATCACCGCCCCCAGTCCGGTGCCCGTCGGGTGGGACGATGAGCCCGTCACCGAGGGCAACTTGATCGCGGAGAGGACGAAGGTGAAGGCCCCCGCGGCACCGAGCAACAACTTGGCCTCGGGGTGCTCCTTGATGGTGCGGCTGATCGCCCGGGTGCCATGGATGACGAAGGGGGCCGCGACGGCCGTCCACGCGGCCGCATGAAGTGGGGGCAGGAAGCCCTCGGCAATGTGCATTGCTGCACCTTCCTCGGGATGACGCGCCCGATCAGACGTGACGCGCGGCGCCGATCGGCGGCACGCGACATCCACAGGAGTTCCTGACTCGCCGATGGCTCAGCTCACAGTGGCGCGACCGTCCCGGATTTGCACCGGGTTCCTCACGCAGATGGTGCTCGGCAGGCTACACCAGCGAGGCGTCCGGTCGCCCCTCCCCGGCGGGCCGAGGCGGTCGGCTCGAATACAGGTGGGACTCCACGAAGTCCTCCGCCGACAGGGCCCAGCCGACGATGATGACCGCGGCCTGGGTCAGGCCCGCGGCCTCGACCTGGTCGGCGATGTCGGCGAGGGTGCCGCGCAGGATCAGTTCCTCGGGCTGGGTGACCTGCGAGCCGACGACGACCGGGCAGTTGGCCCCGTAGTGGGCACTGAGCTCATCGGCCAGCCGCCGGGTGTGTCGGATCGCCAGGTGCAGGACGAGGGTGGCATTGGTCGCGGCGAAGGCCGCCAGGGTCTCCCCCGGCGGCATCTTGGTCGAGTCCTTCTGCGCGCGGGTCAGGACGACCGACTGGGCCACCTCGGGCACCGTCAGTTCACGCCCGATGAGCGCGGCCGTCGCGGCATAGGCCGGCACGCCCGGGGTGAGGTCCCAGGGCACCCCCGCGGCGTCGAGACGGCGCGTCTGCTCGGCGATCGCCGAGTAGATCGACGGGTCTCCCGAGCACAGCCGGGCGACGTCATGACCGGCGTCGTGGGCGGCGACGACGGTGGCCGTGATGGCGTCGAGATCGAGGTATGCCGTGTCGATGAGTTCGGTCTCCGGCCCGCAGTGCGAGAGGACCTCGTCGTCGATGTAGGTGCCGGCATAGAGGCAGATCGGACTCTCCTGCAGCAGGCGGACGGCGCGCAGGGTGAGCAGGTCGGCGGCACCGGGACCGGCCCCGATGAAATGGACGGTCATGACATTCCTTGCTCGTGGGGCGGGGCGGGTTTCTGGGCGCTCCACTGGACGATCGCGCGGGCCGGGGTCCACGACAGGTGCGGACCGAGCGGCGTCGCGTGCTCGACACTCAGCCTGGTCAGGTGGCCTCCGTGGCGCTGGTGGGCAGCGACGAGGACGGATTCGGCCGAGAGCGTGACGGCGTGCGCGACAAGACGTCCGCCCGGACGGAGGCGACCCCACGCCAGGTCGGCGAGTTCGCTCGTGAGACCGCCGCCAACGAAGACCGCGTCCGGGTCGGGCAGCGCGTCGAGGACGGACGCCCCTTCCGGGGAGAGGGCCCCGTGGTCGGCCTCGACCACCTCGACCTCTCGCGGCACCCCGAGACGTGCAGCGTTGGCGCGGATCCGGGCGGCACGACCGGGGTCGCGCTCGAGGGCCACCGCTCGCGCGCAGCGGGCCGCCAGTGCCCATTCGATCGCGACCGCACCCGAGCCGGCGCCGAGGTCCCAGAGAGTGGCCCCAGGTGTCGGACGCAAATGGGCCAGGGCGCTCGCGCGCACGTCACGCTTGGTGATCTGTCCGTCGTGCTCGAAGGCCTCCTCTGGGCGTCCGGGGGCGGGGCCCGAGGACGAGCGGGCGGCCGCGAGGTCGTCCACCTCGACGGCGAGCACGACCAGATCAGGAGTGGGCTCGACATCCCAGTCCCGTGCAGCGCCGGATCGGCTGCCCTCCTTGGGCCCTCCGAGGTGCCACCACGCCGTGAGCCGCGAACTGCCACAGCCCTCTTGGACGAGAAGGGCGGCGACCTCGGCGGGGGTCGAGCCATCGGAGCACAGGACGACGAGACGTGCACGCGGGTCGAGGTGACGGCGGAGTCGATCGACAGAGCGCCCGACGAGGGTCACGACCGTCGTCTCCTCGGCGGGCCAACCCATCCGCGCCCGCGCCAGGGTCTCCGAGGACAGCGAAGGGTGGACCCGGACCGTCTCCCGGCCGAACAGGTCGATGAGGGTGCTCGCGACCCCCGAGCGCAGCGGGTCACCACTGGCGAGCACGACGACGCCCTCGGTGCCGATCTGCTCGAACAGTGCTGGCAGTTGGGCGCGCATCGGTGTGGGCCATGGTGTGCGGATCTGACCCTCGATCTCGGGGACCAGGGCCAGGTGTCGGGCGCCACCGACAAGGTGCCGCGAACGGCATACGAGATCCTGCTCGCGGGCGGGCACGGACGCCCAGCCCGCATCCTCGATGCCCACGACCTCGATCACGCGCGACAGCCTACGTGCGATGAGACATCGACCTCGCCGGACCCGGGGTGGGCGATGTGGGAGGATGCGGGGCGACGCAGGGCGAGGAATACCGGTGCAACTCCGGAGCGGTCCCGCCACTGTGACCGCTCGCCGCGTGACGTGGAGACCGGAAGCCAGGACGTCCTCCTGCGTCACGCCGCCCCGGGACCCCGAGGCGGCCGAATCGGCCGGTGAGCGTGGTCACTCACCAGGAGGAGCGCCGTGTCCAACTACCCCTTCGCCGCCATCGTCGGTGCCGACGAGATGGCCCTCGCCCTCGTCCTCACCACGGTCTCCCCCGAGGTCGGCGGCGTGCTCGTGCGCGGCGAGAAGGGCACCGCGAAGTCCACGATGGTGCGCGCTCTGGCCGAGATCCTGCCCCGCCAGGCGGTCGTCCACGGATGTCGCTTCGGCTGCGACCCACGGTCGCCCGCCGCCGACTGCCCCGACGGGCCACACACCGACGCCGCATCGACGACCCGCCCAGCTCGCCTGGTCGAACTCCCGGTGGGTGCCACCGAGGATCGCGTCATCGGCTCCCTCGACCTCAGCAAGGCCCTCGGTCACGGTGAAACGGCTTTCGAGCCGGGGCTGCTCGCCCAGGCGCACCGTGGTCTGCTCTATGTCGACGAGGTCAACCTCCTGCACGACCATCTCGTCGACCTGCTCCTCGACGCCGCTGCCATGGGCCGCAACACCGTCGAGCGCGACGGGGTGTCGGTGTCCCACCCGGCCCGCATCGTCCTGATCGGCACCATGAACCCGGAGGAGGGCGAGCTTCGCCCGCAGTTGCTCGACCGCTTCGGCCTGACCGTCGAGGTGAAGGCCAGCCGCGACCCAGCGCAGCGTGCGGACGTGGTCCGTCGGCGGCTCGCCTTCGATGAGGATCCGGTCGCCTTCCAGACCTCGTATGCCGTGGCGCAGGCCGATTTGGCCGCCCGGATCGCGTCCGCCCAGGAGGCCCTGCGTCGCGTGCGTCTGAGTGACTGGGCGCTGGACAAGATCGCCACGGTCTGCGCCGGCTTCGAGGTCGACGGGATGCGTGCCGACATCGTGACCGCGAGGGCTGCGGTGGCCCACGCGGCATGGGAGGGGCGCACCGACGTCACCCGGGAGGACATCCGCACCGCCGCCAAACTCGCTCTCCCCCACCGACGTCGGCGTGCACCCTTCGACGCGCCGGGACTGGACGAGGACCTGCTCGATCGCCTGCTCGGCGACGACGAGCCGCCGCCTCCGGAGGACCCCCAGGACCCTCAGGATGAAGACCCTCACCTGCCCGACGAGCCGGACCGGCCCGAGCGCCCGAAGGAGCCTTCCGACGAGACGGACACCGCGGACGACGACTCGGGCGACCCCATGACGACGCCGTCGACTCAGGACTCCGACGAGGGAGCGCAGGACGCCCGCGATCAGCGCTCCGACTGCACACCGCCGGACCCCACCGACACGGAGAGCGGCGAGGAGGTCTCCGAGACCGACCTGCCGGCGCCCGTCCAGGGCGTGGCGGCAGCACACGAGCCGTACCGCATCCGTCGCCTCAGTGTGCGGGGCACGGGGTCGGGAGCGGCCGGCAAACGCAGCCGGGCGATCACGACCTGGGGCAGGACGGTCGGATCGAGCCGCGAGCGCACGGGCCGGGTCCATCTGACCGCCACCATCACGGCCGCTGCCCGAGAGCGAGGCGCCCGCGCCACCGGGACGACCGGGACGACCGGGACGACCGGGACGACCGGGACGAGCCGACTGGAGATCCGGGCGAGCGACCTCCGCTCGGCGATCACCCAGGGCAAGGAGTCCAACCTCGTGCTGCTGCTCGTCGACGCCTCCGGGTCGATGGCTGCCCGGTCTCGGATGGCCGAGGTCAAGACGGCCGTCCTGTCGCTGCTCATGGACGCCTACCAGCGACGCGATCGCGTGGGCCTGGTGACCTTCCGAGGCACCGGTGCCGACCTCGCGTTGCCGCCGACCTCCTCGGTCGAGGCGGCCGCCGCCTGCCTGGCCGAACTCCCCCACGGCGGGCGCACGCCCCTGGCCGAGGGTCTCGCCACGGCCGCGAAGACCCTTGGGCTGGAGCGCATCAGGGACCCACGTCGACGGGCGCTGCTCGTGCTCGTCACCGACGGACGCGCCACGGCGGGCGTCGATGCGTTGGGCAGAGCACAGCGCATCGCCGACCAATGGGGGCACGTCGCCGTCGACAGCGTCGTGATCGACTGCGAGTCCGGCCGCTTCCGGATGGGTCTGGCCAGGGACCTCGCCGACCGGATGGGCGCAGAGCACGTGCCCCTCGAAGACATCGCCGCCGATCACCTCGTGGCGCTCATCAATGACAGGAGGGCCGCCTGATGGCCAAGGGAGTGACACCGGTGCAGGCTGCGGACGGCCTCACCACCCGACAGCGCCGCAACAGTCCGCTCGTCATCGTCCACGGTGGCGCCGGGAAGGGGAAGTCGACGGCGGCCTTCGGCCTGGCCCTGCGCGGCTGGAACCAGGGGTGGTCGATCGGCGTGTTCCAGTTCGTGAAGTCGGCCAAGTGGCGCATCGGTGAGCAGGCAGCGCTGGCTGCTCTCGACGACGTGCACCGCAGCACCGGCCAGGGCGGCCCGATCGAGTGGCACAAGATGGGCTCGGGCTGGTCGTGGTCACGCAAGGCCGGCACCGAGGAGGACCATGCCGAGGCCGCCCGTGAGGGCTGGGCCGAGATCAAGCGTCGCCTCGCCGACGAGACCCACACCCTCTATGTCCTCGACGAGTTCACCTACCTGCTCAAGTGGGGTTGGCTCGACATCGACGACGTCGTCGACTCCCTGACCGACCGCCCCGGCTACCAGCACGTGGTCATCACCGGCCGCGATCCACACCCCCGCCTCCTCGAGATCGCGGACGTCGCCACCGAGATGACCAAGATCGCCCACCCGTTCGACAAGGGCCAGAAGGGCCAGAAGGGCATCGAGTGGTGAGACCGACCCCCCTGCCCCGGGTCGTCATCGCGGCACCTGCGTCGGGTCAGGGCAAGACCACGATCGCCGTCGGGATCATGGCTGCCCTGAGCCGGGCTGGGCACGCTGTCGCGCCGGCCAAGGTCGGCCCGGACTACATCGACCCCGGCTATCACGCGCTCGCCACCGGCCGCCCCGGTCGCAACCTCGATCCCTGGCTGACCTCCGAGGAACTCATCGTTCCCCTGCTCCTCCACGGCGCCCGGACGCCCGACCCCGCCGACGTGGCGGTCATCGAAGGCGTCATGGGGCTCTTCGACGGCCGGATCGGCACCGGCGGCTTCGCGTCGACGGCCCACTTGGCCACCCTCACCCGCAGCCCGGTGATCCTCGTCGCGGACATCTCCTCCGCCGCGCGCACGATCGCGGCGACGCTCCACGGTCTGCGCACCTTCGACCCCGGTGTCGACGTCGTCGGTGTCATCCTCAACAAGGCGGGATCGGTGCGCCACGCGCACGAAGTCCGCAGCAGCGTCGAGGCCATCGGCCTGCCGGTGCTGGGGGTCCTTCCGCGCGACGCGGGCGTGAGCGCCCCCTCCCGTCACCTCGGCTTGATCCCGGCCGCGGAGCGCACCGACGCCGTCAGCGCGCTCGACCGCCTGGCCGAGCAGACCGCCGAGTTGATCGACCTCGACCTGCTCCTTCACCTCGCCGGATGCGCGCCCGACCTGAGCGCCACCCCGTGGTCACCGCCGTCGCGCCGTGCGGAGGGGGTCGCCACCCACGACAGTGCCACCACCCGCCCGGTCGTCGCCGTGGCCGGCGGTCGCTCCTTCACCTTCCGTTATGCCGAGACCGACGAACTCCTGCGGGCCAACGGCTGCGAGCCGGTTCTCTTCGACCCGGCGCTCGACACCTCGCTCCCGCCCGGGACCAGCGGGCTCTACCTCGGCGGCGGCTTCCCTGAGGCCCACGCTCCGGCCCTCTCCCGCAACACGGCCCTCACTGGTGCGGTCCGGGACGCGATCGCCTCCGGCATGCCGACCGTCGCCGAGTGCGCCGGCCTGATCTATCTCTGCGAGACCCTCGACGGGCACGACTTCGTCGGGGCAGTTCCCGCGCAGGCAGCGATGCACCCTCGCCTGACCCTGCAGTACCGCTCGGCTCGCACGACCGTCGACAGCATCCTCGGGCCGGCCGGAACGACGTCGCGCGGTCACGAATTCCACCGGACCCGCACGTCGCCGGGGGCCGGCACCACCGCTGCCTGGGAGCACGAGGAGGGCGTCGAGGGCTTCACCCTCGATCCAGCCAGCACCGGGCGCGCGACGTTGCACGCCTCCTATCTGCACACCCATTGGGCCGGGAACCCGTCCGTCCCAGCCGCTTTCGCCGCCGCAGTGCAGTCGTATGCCGCACAGCCGCCGGTTCTCGGCGCCGCGTCCACGGTCCTCCCCCGGGTCGAGCGAGCGCCCGCGCTCCCCACGACGACCGACCCGACACCCTCGGCTGGACTGGACCACCACGGCGACGCCGAGGTCGGCCCGGGGCTGGTCGACTTCGCGGTGAACGTCCGTGTCCCCACACCCCCGGCCTGGCTCGCCACGACGCTGCGGGACGGCATCGGCGACCTCGCGGCATACCCCGTCGTCGACCCAGCCCGGACGGCCCTGGCCCGACGCCACGCCGTGCCTGAGGACATGGTCCTCCCCACCAGCGGCGGCGCCGAGGCCTTCACGCTGATCGCCCGTGCCATCCCCGGTCGGCGACCCCTCGTCGTGCACCCCCAGTTCACCGAGCCCGAGTCCGCGCTGCGCCGTGCCGGACGGGTGCCGGACCAGCACGTCCTGAGCGAGCGCGAGGGCTTCGTCCTGCACCCCGATCGAATCCCGGCCGACGCCGACCTGGTGATCATCGGGAATCCGACCAATCCGACGGGCGTGCTCCACCCCCGGTCGACCCTGGAAGCGTTGCGCGCGCCCGGACGGGTCCTCGTGATCGACGAGGCATTCATGGATGCCATTGTGGGAGGGGCCGATTCACTGATCTCTGCGGACCTGGACGGTGTCATCGTCGTTCGCTCGCTGACGAAGACGTGGGGGCTGGCCGGCCTGCGCGCGGGCTATGTGGTCGGCGACCCCTCACTCCTCCGACTCCTCGCCGAGCAGCAACCCCACTGGTCCGTATCCTCGCTGGCGGCCCGCGCGAGCGTCGCCGTCTGCGCCCCCGCCGCCCGCGCAGAGGAAGCCGAGCTGGCCCGTGAAGCGGCGACCTGGCGGCATCACCTCGTCCGCGGGTTGCAGTCGCTGGGGCTCGCCCCCGTGCCCGGCGCCGCGCCCTTCGTGCTCGTCCGGGTCGGTCCCGGCGTCCATGGGTCCCTGCGTGAGCGTGGGTATGCCGTGCGGCGCGGCGACAGCTTCCCCGGGCTCGACCACGACTGGGTGCGTCTGGCCGTCCGCGACCCGCACACGACCGACGGACTCCTGCGTGAGTTGCAGTCCCTCCTCGGCGACACTGCTCCCGGTGGCTCCGAGCGTTCTGTGGAGCGGGCGGCGCCAGCGTCGACGAGTGCGCCCCAGCGCGCCCCCGTCCCAACCGCTCAGGCAGACAGAGAGCTCTCCGCATGACCCTGCGCCTCCCCCTGCCCGACGGCACGACGCCGCGCGTCCTGGTGCTGGAGCCGGGCCCGCGCGCGTCCGAGACGGTGCAGGCCCTGCTCGATCAAGGGGCACGTGTCGATGTGCGTTGTGCCGCACCGGATGCACGTCTCCGGGACCTGGCTGGTCGGCACCTCATCGCACTGCGCACGGACGCGGACCTCGACCTCTCCGCCTACGACGTCGTCCTGCGCGACCCGCTGCGCGAGCAGGGGGTCGAGCTCTCCCCCTCGTCCCCGTCCCCTGCCACCACCTCCGGCCACGTCGTCCTCGTCGGGGGCGGACCGGGCCCTCTCGGCCTGCTCACGCTCGCCGGGCTCGACGCGATCCGGAGCGCCGACGTGTTGGTGTGCGACCGGTTGGCCCCCTTGGCCGCGCTGGAGCAGGCACGCCCCGACGCCGAGGTCGTCCACGTCGGCAAGATCCCGCGAGGTGAATTCACGCCCCAGGAGCAGATCAACCAGATCCTCGTCGACCGGGCACTCGCCGGAAAGACCGTCGTGCGCCTCAAGGGTGGCGACAACTTCGTCTTCGGCCGCGGCGGCGAGGAGTGGAATGCCTGCGTCGAAGCCGGCCTGCCCGTCACGGTCATCCCGGGCGTCTCCTCCTCCATCGCCGTCCCCGGCCTGGCGGGCGTCCCCCTCACCCACCGCCACCTCACGCAGGGCTTCGTCGTCGTCTCCGGTCACGTCGCTCCGGACGACGCACGCAGTGACGTCGACTGGGATGCCCTCGCCCGTCTGGGACTGACCATCGTTGTCCTCATGGGCGTGGCTGCTCTGCCGGAGATCGCCGAGCGCCTGATCAGTGCCGGCATGGATCCGTCGACCCCTGCTGCCTCCATCGCCGATGGCGGCATGACCTCGCAACGCCAGGTCCGCTCAACGCTGGCCGCGCTCCCGGGTGCAGCGGCGGAGCAGGACATCGGCGCCCCTGCGGTCACCGTCATCGGCCCCGCGGTGGCGGCCCTGCTGCCGCAGACGTCGGTCTGAGTCGGGCACGCGTGATGGGCACTGCGTGGGCGGGGCTGAGACTGGCCGTCGGGACACTGACGATGATTCCTGTCGGCTCACTCCCTCCCACCACGCGTCGCATCGGCGCGTGGGCAATGGCGCTGGCACCGATCGCGGCCCTGCCCCTCGGCCTGCTCGTCGCTGCAGTGGGTCGGCTCGGTCAGGCCGCGGCGATGCCCACCTCGATCACGGCGACCCTGTCGGTCGGGGCGCTGGCCCTGGCCACGCGCGCCATGCACCTCGACGGGCTGGCGGACACCGCTGACGGCATCGGCGCGGGCTGGGACCGTGAGCGCGCCCTGCGCGTCCTGCGCACCGGCGATGTCGGCCCGATGGGTGTGATGGCCCTGGTCGTGGTGGTCCTGCTCCAGATCGCTTCTGCCACAGCGCTGTTGTCGCTCGCTCATGGCTGGTTGCTCGTCGGTGTCGCCGTCGTGGCGTCCAGAGTGGCCGCAACCCTCGGGTGCCTGCGTGGGCTCCCGACCGCGTCGGGCTCCTCCTTGGGTGCCGTCGTGGCTGGCACGGTGCCGGGCGTGGTCGGTGGCCTGGCCGTCGTGGTGACGGGCGCTGCGCTGACCGGAGCCACCGTGGTGGCCGGATTGCAGTGGTGGCAGGGGGTCGCCGCGATGGCGGCCCTCCTCGTCGCCGTGGCGTGGCTGCTCCGCAGTGCCGTGCGGGTCTTCGGGGGGATCAACGGAGACGTGCTCGGGGCATCGATCGAGGTCGGGGCAGCTGCCCTGCTCGTGGCGCTCACGATCGGAGCCACAGCATGAGGACACTGATCACCGGGGGCATCCGCTCGGGCAAGTCCGCGATCGCCGAGAACCTCATGGGTGAGGGCACCACCTATGTCGCGACCTCTCCCTCACGCCCCGAGGACACCGATTGGGCTGCGCGGATCCAGGAGCACCGTCGCCGTCGACCCGCCTCCTGGCCGACGGTCGAGACGACGGATCTGCCGTCCGCCCTGACCGCCCTCAACGGGCCGGCCCTGGTCGACAGTCTGGGCGCCTGGTTGGTCGCGCTGCTCGACAGGTTGGATGCCTGGGATCAGCCGGTGGCCCAGTGGCGCGGGCGCCTCGACGACGAGGTGTCCGCACTGGTGTCGACCTGGTCGACCTGCTCGCACGACCTGGTCGCGGTGACCGACGAGGTCGGCTTCGGCGGGATCGCCGAGCACCGTTCGGCCCGGATCTATGCCGACGAACTGGGTCGGCTCAACCAGGCCATCGCCGGCGTCAGCGATCGCGTGTGGCTGGTCGTGGCCGGGCAGGTGCTCGTGGTCAAGGACTCCTCGTGAGGGTCGCCACCGGACTCCTCCTCGGGTATGCCGCGGATCGCCTGCTCGGCGACCCGCGCCACTTCCACCCGGTCGCCGGATTCGGGCGGATCGCGATGGCGCTCGAGGCGCACACCCATGCCCCGAGCCGCGTCCGAGGTGTGGTGCACGTCGGCGCTCTCGTCGGTGGGGCTACCGCTGCCGGGATGCTGGCCGATCATCTGGCCGGGCGAGTCGGCGATCCCGGCATGGGTCGCGACGTCGGTCGCGTCGCGATCACTGCTGTCGCCACCTGGGCCGTGCTGGGCGGCCGCTCACTCGAACGTGAGGCACTCACGATCCAGCGACAGCTCGCCGCCGGAGACCTCGACGCTGCGCGACGACAGGTGCGCAACCTCGTGGGTCGCGACCCCTCGCGCCTCTCGGCTGACGAGGTCGCCCGGGCCACCGTCGAGTCGGTCGCGGAGAACGGCGCCGATGCGCTGGTGGCGCCGCTGTGGTGGGGCGCGGTGGCGGGAGTGCCCGGCCTCGTGGCTTATCGCGCCATCAACACGCTCGATGCGATGATCGGTCACCGCTCCCCGCGCTATCGCGAGTTCGGTTGGGCCGCAGCCAGACTCGACGACGTGGCCAACTGGATCCCGGCCCGACTCACCGTGCTGAGCACCGCCGCAGCCACCGGCTCCGTGGCCGGTGTCCGCCGGGTGCTGATGACCGTCGCCCGGGACGCGCCCGCCCACCCGAGTCTGAATGCCGGACCGGTCGAGGCTGCCTTTGCGGCGGCGCTGGGTGTCTCGCTCGGGGGCTCCAACAGCTACGCCGGTGTCGTCGAGGACCGCGGCCGCCTCGGCGACGGTCCCGCTGTCACCGTCGACGACCTGGGATCGGCAGTGCGACTCGAGCGGCGCATCGGGCTGATCGCACTCGGCGTCATCGTCGCCGCTCGTAGTGCGGCCGCTCGCCGTGTCGTCAGCCGCCGGCGCGCACGCCGAGCCAGGTGACGCAGCCCGCCACGTCAGCAGTCGTCACCAGACCAGTGGGTGGTGCCGGTCGGGACACCACGACGACCGGGACGTCGAGCTCGGCGGCAGCGTCGAGTTTGGCGCTGGTGTAGCCACCGCCGGAGTCCTTGGTGACCAGGACGTCGACCCGATGACGGCGCATCAGGTCCCGTTCCCCACCCACCGAGTAGGGCCCGCGGTCCAGGACAACCGTCCACCGTGGGGGTGCAGGCTCAGCCAGCGGTTCGACCACCCGGACGAGCACATCTCGGTCGGACCAGCCGGCGAAATGGGGCAGCGTCTGACGCCCGCTGGAGAGGAAGGGCCTGCTGCCCAGCGCTTCCGCGGCCACACGCGCTGCATCGAGGTCGGGGACCCAGGTCCACGTGTCGGAGTCCGGTCGATCTGCCCAGCCGGGCCGGGCCAGGCGTGTCATCGGCAGACCGGTGCGGGCGCACGCCTGCACGGCATGAGCCGTCATCGTCGACGCGAACGGGTGGGTCGCGTCGATCAGATGGGTGAAGCCATCCGAGCGCAGGGTCCCGACCAGGCCATCGACGCCGCCGAAGCCACCGACGCGGACCGAGCCCACCGGCATCCGCGGATGGGCGACGCGGCCGGCGAGCGAGGACACGAAGTCGACCCCGGCGCTCTCCAACGCCACGGCCAGGGCACGTGCCTCAGCCGTGCCGCCCAGCACCAGAACCCGCATTCGGCGATGCTAACGCGCCCTGACCGACCGCCCGGGCGCCGCCCTTGGCAGAATCGGCCCATGCCCCTCGAACTGGACCGTCTATGTCGACCTCGTCCCCGTGCGGGTCGACGACCGCGGACAGGTGACGGCGATCGGCCTGCTGCTGCGGGTCAGTGACGACGGGCGGATCATGCGCGAGCTCGTCTCGGGCCGCGTCCTGCACCACGACCGCAGCAGGACGCCCTCGACCTGCCGCGGTTGAACTTGTCGACCGTGCGCGTCATGTCGTGGTGGTCGCGGGAGGCGGCCTCCTCCGGCGTCGGGGCGGTGCCGCCCAGGCGCGCGGGGAGATAGCGCAGGTCGGTGCCGGTCAGCTGCGGATAGGCCTCCTGCTGGGCCAGGAGCTGCTCGGACATCCGCTCCCGCAGGACCTCGGTCACCTCGGCCGGGTCATCATCGGGGGCGACATGGATCGGGGCGCCGACCGTGACGTGGATGGCGGTGTTGCTGCGTCCGAGGTTCTTGGGCGCTTCCTTGGTCCAGACCCGCTGTGAGCCCCAGACGGTCGTCGGCAGGAGCGGCACTCCCCCGTCCTGGGCGATCCGCGCCGCGCCGGTCTTGAAGGGCTTGAGCTCGAAGGACCGCGACATCGTCGCCTCCGGGAACACGCCCACGATCTCGCCGCCGCGGACAGCGGCCAGCGCTTGCTCGAAGGACGCCACGCCCGCGTGCCGGTCGACGGGGATGTGCTTCATGCCCCGCATCAGCGGGCCGGTCCCCTTGTGGCCGAAGACCGACTTCTTGGCCATGAACCGCACGAGGCGACGGCTGCGCCTGGGGCCCACCCGGCATACGTGAAATCGAAGTAACCGGTGTGGTTGATCGCCATGACGGCACCACCCACGGTCGGGACGTTCTCCTCACCGACGATCGTGAAACGCAGGCCCTGCAGGAAGAAGACCGTGCGGGCCAGCCCAATGACGGGGGTGTAGGGAAACTCCATGACGCTCACCCTACGGGGCCGTAGGTTGCCGGTATGCCGCGCCGTCCCACGGGTGCCCAGCCTCGCCTCAGGGTGAGGTCCGGGCAGCGCGCGAGGCGCCGCTGAGCGCTCCGATCAGGGGTGCTGGCTGGGCAGCCAGGCCAACTGCACGACCTGCTCGCCCAACTCGCGGGAGACGAGCCGGCCACGGCCGGGCGGCTGCGCCGAGCCCTTGACGCGACTGGCTGACCTGCTCGTACATCGCTCGAGAGAAGTGCGAGGAGGGCGTGACGCGCTTCGTCAAGGACCACTCCCCCGCCCTGACCACCTTGGCCGCCGACCGCAGTTGGACCCTCGCCACCGGCGCCGGCGTGGTCGTCGCCGTCGTCGCCGTCGTCGCCGGCCTCCGCCGGCAACCGGGCCACCGCCTCGGAGACGGCCGACGGCGCTCGCTTCCCCGCGGCATACCCGGGGGTGATCGGGGTCGCCGCGACGGACGCCAAGGATGTCGTGACGGAGGACTCCATCCACGGTGAGCACGTCTCGCTGGCCGCACCCGGCTATTCGGTGGTCACGGCCTTCCGCGACTGGGGCGACTGCGTCTATGGCACCCAGGGCCAGTCTTCGAGTTTTGCGACCGGCTACGTCTCCGCGGCCGCGGCCCTGCTGCGCCAGCGCTTCCCCCAGGAGAGCGCTGCCCAGATCACCCACCGCCTCGAGGTCACGGCCTCGCGGGCCAAGCGGGATGCGCGTGACGACAAGGCCGGCTGGGGCCTGATCCAGCCCTATGAACCGATGACCCTCGCCTATGACATCTCGGTGGGCGGCGTCCATCGCCCTGGTCTCCATCGCCGGGCTCGCCGCGTTCTGCTGGCCGCTCATCGTCTCGCCGAGTCGGGGCTGGCCCACGGCACCGACGCCCCGCTCGTGGGCTTGGGGTGCGGGCCTGCTGCCGCCGCTGCGCGGACGGGCCGAGATCGCGATGCTGGCCGCTTACGGGACGCTCGCCGGCCTGGCCTACGGGCTCCTGCTGAACCTGTCGTTCTGATCGTTCACGACCGGGATGAGCGGTGAGCTGTCGTTCGTCGCCGGGGCACCCGTGCTCGAGAACCTCCACCGGTTCATCCTGTTCACCCTCGCCACCAGCTTGGGCTGGGACATCGGGCGCGCCATCACCACCGCGGTCCTCGTGCTCATCACCGGTCGAGCCGTACTCCGGTCGCTGCGGCGGGCGGCGCGCCCGGCCGCCTTCGAGGAGCCGGTGACCTTCGCCGCGTCCCCTCCACCCGAGTAGCACACCCCGACCGTTCCACCGTCCCCGGACGTGGCACGATCGGGCGCATGAGCAACCTCGACCTGAACCGCGATGCCGCCTGGCTGAGCCGCGACGAGCTCGACGCGGCCCGCGAGAAGCTGCCCATCCTCTACGTGGA
>NZ_DAORSO010000018.1:0-24224 GCF_035443565.1 Ornithinibacter sp.
CCGGCGTGCTGGATGGCCGGGCCGCTCGTGAGCCGCAGGGGCTTCTCGAGCTCGGCCGCGACGATCATCGCCAGGGTGGTCTTGCCCAACCCGGGCGGGCCCGAGAGCAGGACGTGGTCCGGTGGCCGGCCGCGCCGCCGGGCCGCCTCGAGCACCAGCCCGAGCTGGTCACGCACCCGGGGCTGACCCGGGAACTCCGCGAGACGGCGGGGTCGCAGCGCGGCCTCGACGACCCGGTCGTCCTCGGAGCGTCCGGGGTCCACGACGCGGGCCGTGGCCTCGTAGGACCCGTCCGCCTCGACGACCTCGCTGGCGAAGCCGCGCTCGCGCGCCCCGCCGCTCACGGCCGCAGCTCCCGCAGGGCCAGCCGCAGGTAGGCGGCGATGTCGGCGTCAGCCGGCGCGGACGCGGCAACCCGCTCCACGGCATCCGAGGACTGCTTGGCAGACCAGCCCAGCCCGACCAGGGCCTCGGTCACCGGTGCCCTCCAGGGCTCCTCACCGGGGCGGGTCACCGCCGAGCCCGCGCCTGCGGCTGGTGCGGCACCTGGGATGGCGCCGACCTTGTCGCGCAGTTCGAGCACGAGCCGCTGCGCCGACTTCACGCCGATGCCGGGGATCGACGTCAGCGCCTTGCTGTCGCCGCTGGCCAGGGCTGCGGCCAGCTCGCTCGGGCCCATGACCGACAGCATCGCCAGCGCCAGCCGGGGCCCGACCCCGGAGACGGTCTGGACGGTGACGAACATGTCGCGCTCTGCGGGCGAAGCGAAGCCGAAGAGCGTCAGGGAGTCCTCGCGCACGACGAGCGTCGTCGCGAGGGAGACCTCGGCGCCCCGACGGCATCCGGATGCCGTGGTGGGCGTGGTGTGCACGAACATGCCGACGCCGCCCACCTCGACGACGACGTGGTCGAGACCGACGTGGGTGACCTCACCACGCACCGAGGCGATCATCGCCGCCCCTGCGCCGCCGCGAGGGCGTCGAGGCGGGCGAGCTGGGCGCCGCGCCACGCGTGGCAGATCGCGAGGGCCAGGGCGTCCGCGGCATCCGCGGGGCGCGGCGCGACCTCGAGGCCGAGGATGCGGGTGACCATGGCGGTGACCTGAGCCTTGCCTGCGCGGCCGGAGCCCGTCACGGCGGCCTTGACCTCGGTCGGGGTGTGGAAGACGACGGGGATGCCGCGCTTGGTCGCCGTGAGCAGCGCGACCGCGGTGGCGTGGGCCGTGGTCATGACGGTGGTGATGTTGGTGTCGGCGAAGACCCGCTCGACGGCCACGACGTCGGGTTCGTAGCGGCCCAGCCAGGTGTCGAGCTCGCGCTCGAGGTAGACCAGCCGCTCCCCCGGGTCGCCGTCGCTCGGGGTCCGTACGACACCGACGGCGACCATCGCGGCCTTGCCGGGGCGACCGTCGACGACGCCGAGACCACAGCGGGTCAGGCCGGGGTCGACTCCGAGCACGCGCACGAGCGGGGTCCCTTCGACGGTGGGCGGCGGTTTAGAACACCTGTTCGGGACGACACGCTACACAGCGAAGGCCCGCGGGGTGTGCAGCAACACGCGCAGCCCGCCTCGCTCACTCCTCGTCGAGCTGGGCGAGCACGTCGTCCGGGATGTCACCGTTGGCGAAGACGTCCTGCACGTCGTCGGAGTCCTCGAGGGCCTCGATGACGCGGATCATCTTCTTGGCCCCGTCGAGGTCGAGCGGCACCTGGAGGTTCGGCACCCACGAGGCCTCGGCCGAGTCGTAGTCGACCCCGGCCTCCTGCAGCGCCGTGCGCACGGCGACGAAGTCACTGGCCTCGGAGATGACCTCGAAGGCCTCCCCCAGGTCGTTGACCTCGTCGGCCCCGGCCTCGAGGACGATCTCGAGGATGTCGTCCTCGGTCTTGTCCCCCTTGGGCACGATGACGACCCCCTTGCGGTCGAACACGTAGCTCACCGATCCCGGATCGGCGAGCTGGCCGCCGTTGCGGGTCAGGGCGGTGCGGACCTCGGCAGCCGCCCGGTTGCGGTTGTCGGTGAGGCACTCGATGAGCACCGCGACGCCGCCGGGGGCGTATCCCTCGTAGGTGATGGTCTCCCAGTTGGCCCCACCCGCGGTGGCGCCCGACCCGCGCTTGACCGCGTTGTCGATGTTGCTGTTGGGGACGGAGGACTTCTTGGCCTTCTGGATCGCGTCGTAGAGGGTCGGGTTGCCCGCAGGGTCACCGCCACCGGTGCGCGCGGCCACCTCGATGTTCTTGATGAGCTTGGCGAAGAGCTTGCCGCGCTTGGCGTCGATCGCCGCCTTCTTGTGCTTGGTGGTCGCCCACTTGGAGTGGCCGCTCATGAACGCTCCCTCTGGTCTGGCGCGGCGGGGCCCGTGGTGGCCCCGTGCGCCGTGGCGGTGTGCTGCCGAACGATGTCGACGAAGAACTGGTGGACGCGGTGGTCGCCGGTCACCTCCGGGTGGAACGAGGTGACGAGCAGGTCACCCTGCCGCGCGGCGACGATCCTACCCGCGGCCGGTCCGTGCTCGACCCGGGCCAGCACCTGCACCGACTCGCCCGCGTCCTCGACCCAGGGTGCCCGGATGAAGACGGCGCGCACCGGCTCGCCGCCGAGCTCGCGGATGTGCAGGTCCTCCTCGAAGGAGTCGACCTGGCGCCCGAAGGCGTTGCGCCGCACGGTGATGTCCAACCCGCCGAGGGTCTGCTGGTCGGGGCGGGCGTCGGCGATCCGGTCCGCGAGCATGATCATCCCGGCGCACGACCCGTACACCGGCATCCCGGCGGCGATCCGCTCGCGCAACGGCCCTTGGAGGCCGAAGGCGCGCACGAGCTTGTCCATCGTCGTCGACTCCCCGCCGGGGATGACGAGGCCGTCGACCTGGGCCACCTCCTCGGGCCGCCGGACCGTGATGGTGCGGGCGCCGCTGATGCGCAGGGCCACGACGTGCTCACGCACGTCACCTTGGACTGCGAGGACGCCGATGAGGGGGATGCCGGTCACGACCGATGAGCGTACGTCCTCGCCTCGCGTGTCTGCTGCCAGCGTCCGGCGTTGCGGTCGCTGGAACAGCCAAGATGCCGGACGCAAGCCGATACCGTCAGGTCATGTCGTCAGCGCTGACCGAGCGAGCCCGCGAGCTCGATGTCCTGCACGCCGCCACCGACCTGCGTGGCCGGTTCCGCCTTCCCGCCGGGGTCATCTACCTCGACGGCAACTCGCTGGGAGCACTGCCCCAGGGTGTCGCCGAGGCCGTGGCCGACGTCGTGCACCGCCAGTGGGGCAACGACCTCATCGCGAGCTGGAACGATGCGGGCTGGTGGGAGGCACCCGCCCGGGTCGGCGATGCCATCGGCGCCCTCATCGGCGCGGCACCCGGCCAGGTCGTCTGCACCGACTCGACCTCGGTGAACCTCTACAAGGCCGTGGTCGCGGCCGCGCGGATGCGCCCGGGGCGCCGGGTCGTGCTCACCGATCCCGACTCCTTCCCCACCGACCTCTACGTCACGGATGCCGCTGCGCGCGACGCCGGGTTGGTCGTCGAGCGGGTCTCTCCCGCGGATGCCGTGGCCCGGATCGCCGAGGTCGGCGACGACCTGGTGCTCGCCTCCTACTCGTCGGTGGACTACCGAACCGGCGAACTGTGGGACCTCGCGGAGATCACCCGGGCTGCCCACGAGGTCGGCGCCCTGGCCTGCTGGGACCTGTGCCACTCCGCCGGAGTGCTCGACGTCGGCCTCGACGAGCACGGCGCCGACCTGGCCGTCGGCTGCGGGTACAAGTACCTGAACGGAGGCCCGGGCGCGCCGGCGTTCATCTACGTCGCGCACCGCCACCAGGACGACTTCGACCAGCCGCTGTCGGGCTGGAACGGACACGCCACCCCCTTCGCGATGGCCCCTGACTTCGTTCCCGCGCCCGGCATCACCCGGGCCAGGGTCGGCACCCCGCCGCTGCTGGGGATGCTGGCCCTCGAGGCTGCGTTGCGGGCCTACGACGGGGTCGACCCGGCGGTGGCGCGCGAGCGCTCGCTCTCGCTCACCGGCTTCTTCCTCGAGTGCCTGGACGACCTCGTGCCCGGACTCGAGGTGGCGACTCCCCGCGAGGACGCGCACCGCGGCTCCCAGGTGAGCGTGCGGCATCCACAGGCGTATGCCGTCGTCCAGGCGCTCATCGCCCGCGGCGTCGTGGGCGACTTCCGCGAGAGTGACATCGTGCGTCTGGGCTTCGCGCCGCTCTACCTCACCCACGCCGACGCGCTCGCCGCTGCGGAGCACCTGCGCGACGTCATCGAGGGCCGCGAGTTCGAGCGCGAGGAGTTCGCCACCCGCGCCACCGTCACCTGACCCCGGCTTTCCCTCCCCATGAGGAAAGCCCGAGGTTCGCAGGGGAAGCCTTCCCCGGTGAACCTCGGGCTTGCCGTGCGAAGCCGACGAGCGACTACCAGCCGCGCTCGGCGAGGCGGTGCGGCTGCGGGATCTCGTCGACGTTGATGCCGACCATGGCCTCACCCAGGCCACGGGAGACCTTGGCGATGACGTCGGGGTCGTCGAAGAAGGTCGTCGCCTTGACGATCGCCTCGGCCCGCTGCGCCGGGTTGCCCGACTTGAAGATGCCGGAGCCGACGAAGACGCCCTCGGCGCCGAGCTGCATCATCATCGCGGCGTCGGCCGGGGTGGCGATGCCACCGGCGGTGAAGAGCACCACCGGGAGCTTGCCCGCGGCGGCGACCTCCTTGACGAGCTCGTACGGGGCCTGCAGCTCCTTGGCCGCGACGTAGAGCTCGTCCTCGGGCAGGTTCTGCAACCGACGGATCTCTTGGCGGATCTGGCGCATGTGCGTCGTCGCGTTCGAGACGTCGCCGGTGCCGGCCTCACCCTTGGAGCGGATCATCGCCGCACCCTCGGTGATGCGGCGCAGCGCCTCGCCGAGGTTGGTCGCACCGCAGACGAAGGGCACCGTGAAGGCCCACTTGTCGATGTGGTTGGCGTAGTCCGCCGGGGTCAGCACCTCGGACTCGTCGATGTAGTCGACCCCGAGGCTCTGCAGCACCTGCGCCTCGACGAAGTGGCCGATGCGGGCCTTGGCCATGACGGGGATCGAGACGGCGGCGATGATGCCGTCGATCATGTCGGGGTCGCTCATCCGCGACACGCCGCCCTGGGCCCTGATGTCGGCGGGCACCCGCTCGAGGGCCATGACGGCGACGGCACCGGCATCCTCGGCGATCTTGGCCTGCTCGGCGTTGACGACGTCCATGATGACGCCACCCTTGAGCATCTCGGCCATGCCGCGCTTGACGCGGGTGGTGCCGGTGCCGGGGGCGCTCTGCTGCTCAGTCATGGCGCCAAGTGTAGGTCCGCGGCGACGGTGCTCGAACCGCCGTCCGGACACCCTCAGCCCGGGCTCAGGCGGGCAGGGCCAGCGGGACGTCGTCGTCGAAGACGACGAGCTCCGGAAGGGCGGCGTGACCGGCCAGGCCGAACCAGCGCACGGTGCGCTTGGCCCGCACGCGGCGCACGTCGCGCACGGCGTCGTTGTGGAAGCGCCGGGCCAGCTGGACCCGCAGCACGCTGGCCGCGACCCGGTCGAGCTCGTCGATCACGAACTCGTCGCCGGCGGCCCGCAGCTCCACCACCACCTCACCCGGCAGGGCCGCCGCCAGCGCCGCCGTGAGGTCGCTCTCGACGTGTTCGCGGCCCCCGAAGTGCTGGCCGTCGAGCAGGTCGTCGGTCACCGGCTGCTCCGTGGTTCGCTCGAGCGACTCGGTCGCGGCGTCGGCGATGAGCAGGGCACTGGCCGGGTCGAGGACGCCGCTGTTCGCGAGCTCGAGCGCGGCCTCGGCCCGCCGGATCAGCTGTGCGTCCAGCGCGGACATCGCCCCTTCGACCTTGGCGTGCAGCCGGTCGAGCCGCGCGGCGGAGTACGACAGGTACCAGGCGGCCACGAGCAGGACGATGACGACGAAGGTCGCGATCTGCAGGGTGTCGTTCATCAGTTGCCGCCTCCCGGGACACCGCGTACGAGCCGGCCCCACAACCCCTGGGGTGCGGGTTCATCGGGTTCGGCGTCGGCGCCGGCGATCACGGTCTCGTAGACGGCCATCACCTTCGCGGCGACGACGTCCCAGTCGAAGACCCTCGACCTCGCCCGCCCGGCGACTCGCAGCGCCTCACGCCGGGCCGGGTCCGCGAGCAGCGCCAGCAGCGCCTGCGCCAGGCCCTGCGGGGACCCGGTCTCGAAGAGGATGCCGTTGGCGTCACCGTCCGCCGGCGTCGCACCGACGTCGAGGACGGCCGCGAACGCGGGCAGGTCGGACGCGACGACCGGCGCCCCCGCGGCCATCGCCTCGACGAGGACGATGCCGAAGCTCTCACCCCCGAGGTGCGGGGCGACGTACGCGTCGACCGACCTCAGCAGCGAGGCCTTGTCGTCGTCGGTGACCATGCCGAGCATCACCGTCGCCGCAGCCGCCCTCGGGTCCGCGACCTTCAGCAGGTCGGAGGCGTCCCCGGGCCCCGCGACGAGCAGGCGGATGCCGGGGTGCACCTCGAGCAGCGCCGGCATCGCCTGGAGGGCGATCGCCAAGCCCTTGCGGGGTTCATCGACCCGTCCGAGGAAGGCCAGCGTGGGCGCCTCGGAGGTTCCGGCCCACTCCGGCCGCACCGGTGCCAGGGCGAACGAGTCGACGTGCACCCCGTTGGGGATGATGAAGGCCATCCCCCCGAGGTGGCGCTGCACGGTGCCGAGGGCGTCCTCGGACACGGCGATCCGCCCGCGGATCTTCTCCAGCGAGGGCCGCAGCAGTGGGTGTGCCGCGTGCAGCGCCCGGGAACGGATCATCGCGGAGTGGAACGTCGCGACGACGGGTTCGGTCGAGGCCCACAGCGCCACCAGGGACACCGAGGGGTTCAGGGGTTCGTGCAGGTGGAGCACGTCGAAGTTCCCGGCCTCGAGCCAGCGGCTGACCCGGGTGGACGTGGCGGGGCCGAGGGTGACCCGGGCCACCGACCCGTTGTAGCGCACGGGGACGGGACGCCCGACCGACGTCACGTAGTCGGGCAGGTCGGCGTCGCTCTCCGCGGGTGCCAGGACCCACACCTCGTGCCCCTGGCGGATGAAGTGTTCCGCGATGTCACGGACGTGGTACTGCACCCCACCGGGCACGTCCCACGCATAGGGGCAGACCATGCCGATCCTCATGCGGCACCGTGCGCGGCCCTCAGCCGCGCAGGGTCGAGGTCGTCGATGAAGACGCGCTGCATCATGTGCCAGTCACTCGTGTGCTGCGTGATGACGGTGCCGAGCGCGTCGGCACAGGCCTGGGTCATCGCCGTGGCCCGCTCCCGCGTCGTGCCCGTCTCGGGCACGGGGACCTGCTGGTGGAAGGTGATGACGATGCCCCAACCGCTCCCGCGACGTTCGTGGCGGATCGTCACGGGGTACAGGGGCCGGCGCTCGGCAAGGGCCAGGGCGGCCGCGCCGGGCGCCATCCGCGCCCGGTGACCACACAGGTCGACCTCGACCCCACGGTCGGTGAGGTCGCGGTCGGCCAGCAGGGGGATGATCCCGGGGCGCCTCGACGCCTCGCGCAACGCCGGGAACGGGTTGACCCCACCGGTGAGCGGGATGATCGTCATGCCCAAGGACTCCCGGAAGGCCAGGAACTCCTCGAAGACCTCCTCGGGTTTCAGGCGCTCGGCCACCGTGGTGACGGCCCCGAGGTGCGAGGTCGCCCAGGCTCCGGCGAGGTCCCAGTTGCCCAGGTGCCCGAGGAAGGCCACGACCGAGCCACCCGCGTCGATCACCTCGCGCACCGGGCCGTCACCCTCCACCCGCACCCGGGCCGCGAGGTCACCGACCCCGAGGTCCTGGAGGCGAAAGGCCTCGCAGTAGTACCGCAGGTACCGGCGCATGCCGTCGCGCACGAGGGCGTCGAGGGCGGCGTCATCGAGCTCAGGGCGCACCCGCGCGTAGTTCGACCGCATCCGGGCGGCGCTGCCGCGGGCGACGGCCACGTCGGCGACCCGGTCGAACAGCGCGTAGGCGAGGCGTTCCGGCATCCGACGCACTGCCCGCCAGCCGAGCTGGTGACCGGCGAGGGTCAGACGGTCGGCGGCCGACGCCGAGAGCAGCCTCACAGAGCCAGGGCCTGTCGGCGCACCTCGAGCATCCGTTGGACCACGGTGATGAGACTGGCCAGCGCCAGCAGTGCCAGCACCACGCCGAGGTAGATCCACGGCAGGTCGAGCAGTCCGGTGAACCCGGTGGCGATGAGGACCACCACGAGGCGGTCGGCCCGCTCGGCGATGCCGACGTTCGCCGTCATCCCCAGCCCTTCGGCACGCGCCTTGGCGTACGAGACGACGCTGCCGAGGATGAGGCAGGCCAGCGCGAGCCCCGCCATGACGGGCGCGAGTTCGCCCTCCTGGCGCCCGGCTCCCGCGAAGTAGAGCACCAGGCCCCCGAAGATGGCAGCATCGCCGACCCGGTCGAGCGTGGAGTCGAGGTAGGCGCCCCAGTTGCCCGAGCGTCCGGTCGAGCGCGCCATGATCCCGTCGAGGGTGTCGGAGAAGACGAAGAAGGTGATGACGAGGGTGCCGACGAGCAGCTCGCCGCGGGGGTAGAACGCCAGCGCCCCGAAGCACACCCCCAGGGTGCCGATGACCGTCACGACGTCGGGGCTGATGCCGAGGCGGACGAGGACCGCGGCCACGGGGCTCAGCAGCTTGGTGAAAAAGGCGCGCGCGTAACGGTTCAGCATGGTGCACCCAGCGTAACCGCGCGCCGACGCGTCTCTGGTCACACCGCACGCTTCTGGCTTGTGCGACGACGCACAGAGGAGAAATGTAGGAGGCATGAACGGCACCGCGACCAAGGCCCCGACCGTCACCACCACGACCAGCATCCGCAACGTCGTGCTCGTCGGGCCGAGCGGGTCGGGAAAGTCGAGACTGTTCGACCACATCGTCGGTTCGGCCGTGCCCGCACGCGCACCACGAAGTGACGGCGGCGATGCCGGGGACGCGACAACGGGCCTGCGGGCGGCGACCATCGCCACGGGATCGGTGGTGGTGACCCTGCTGGACGCCCCGGGCAACCCCGACTTCGTCGGGGAGGTGCGAGCAGGGCTGAGGGCGGCTGATGCCGCCCTCTTCGTCGTCTCGGCCGCCGACGGCGCAGATGCCGCGAGCCGTGCCCTGTGGCACGAGTGCGCAGTGGTCGGGATGCCGCGTGCGGTCGCCATCACGGCGCTCGACGCCCGCGATGCTGACTTCACCGCCACGCTCGCCGACTGCCAGGCCCACTTCGGTGCCGGCATCCAGCCGCTCGGCGTGCCGGTAGCCGGGGACGCCGGCGCGGTGACCTCCATCGCCGATCTCCTGCTCGGTGAGATCCACGACTACTCCGCGGGTGAGCGCACGGTGCGCCCTGCCGGCCCCGAGCACGCAGAGGTCTTCGACACCTTCCGCCCCTCCCTCATCGAAGGGATCATCGAGGAGTCCGAGGACGGCACCCTCATGGACCGCTACCTCGAGGGCGAGGACCTCGACTTCGCCACCCTGGAGAAGGACCTGCTCACCGCGATCGCGCACGGCACCTTCCACCCGGTGCTCCCACTCTCGGCCGAGACGGGGGCAGGCGTGGGCGTGCTCATGCACCTCATCGAGGCCGCGTTCCCCCACCCGGCACTGCACCCGTTGCCGACGGTCACCCCGGTCGCCGGGGGCACGGCGGTCCAGCTCACGGCCGACCCCGATGGCCCGCTCGTCGCCGAGGTGGTGCACACCGAGTCCGATGCCTACGTCGGGCACCGCTCCCTCGTGCGGGTGTTCTCCGGGACGCTGCGAGGTGACCGGCCGGTGCACGTGTCGGGCCACCTCGAGCGGCTCGGGGTACCGACCGGAGAAGGTCACGCGCCGCACGACGACGACGTGCGCCCCGGAGCCCTCGCCGCTCCCCTGGACGACGAGCTGCTGCCCAAGACCGAGGCGATCGCCGGAGAGATCGTCGTCGTCACCAAGCTCGGCAGCGCCCAGACCACGGACACGCTCTCCTCCCCCGACCAGCCCCTGCTCGTGACGCCGTGGGCCCTGCCCGAGGCGCTCCTGCCCTCTGCCGTGGCACCGTCCTCACGCGCTGACGAGGACCGGATGCCGGGAGCGTTCCGTGAACTCGCGGCCGAGGACCCGTCCCTGCGGATCGAGCACGACGCCGCGACCGGCCAGGTGGTGTTGTGGACCACCGGCCCGGCCCATCTCGACCTCGTCCTGGCCCGGCTGCGCACACGGTTCAACGTCAGCGTCGACCAGGTGCCGGTGCAGGTGGCGCTGAAGGAGACGGCCACCGCCCGGGCCGAGGCCCTCGGGCGGCACGTCAAGCAGTCCGGCGGCCACGGACAGTTCGCGGTCTGCCACCTCGTCATGGAACCGCTCCCCCGCGGGTCGGGCATCGAGTTCGCCGAGGTCGTCGTCGGTGGCGCCGTCCCTCGCCAGTTCTTCGGCAGCGTGGAGAAGGGCGTCCACACCCAGCTCGAGAAGGGGCTGCTCGCGGGGTGGCCGGTGGTCGACGTGCGGGTCACCCTCACCGACGGCAAGGCGCACTCGGTCGACTCCTCAGACATGGCCTTCCAGACGGCGGCCGGCCTCGCCCTGCGCCAGCTGGCCTCCCCGTCGACGATGACCCTGCTCGAGCCGATCGACACGGTGAGCGTGAGCGTCGACGACGAGCACCTGGGCGCGGTCATGACCGACATCAGCACCCGACGTGGGCAGATCCTGGGCTCCGCCCCTGCGGTCGACCAGCCCGGCCGGTCGGTGCTCGAGGCGGCGGTTCCCCAGCTCGAGCTGCTCGACTACGCCGTCTCGCTGCGCTCCCTGGCCCACGGCACGGGCACGTTCCACCGCGAGCACCGTGGGTACGAGGAGATGCCGGAGCGCCTCGCCGCGAAGCACCTCGGCGAGCGGGGTCGGCACGCCTGATCGCTCACTCCAGGCTGGCGCCGATCTCGACGAGGCGGGTCAGGAAGGCCCGCTCGTCGAGACGCTTGCGGCGCAACCAGCCGGTGACCTCGTCGTTGCACTTGCTCGCGTTGCACGGCCCGCAGGCCGGCACGACGTTGCGTACCGTGTAGCGCCCGCCGCGCGAGATCGGCAGCACGCAGTCGCGCTGGAGCGGACGGTCGGTGGCTCCGCAGTAGGCGCAGCCCGCCCAGGCCACCTGCAGCGCCGACCACTGCTCGTCGGTGAGGTCGTGCTCGACCTTGGCCATCCGCCGCTGACGCCGTCGGGCGGCTCGGGCGCGCCGGATGCCGCTCACGGGGTCGGCCAGTGCTCCACCAGGCGGCTGCGGACGTCCTCGAGCAGCGCCGGCAACGCCTTGGTGCGGGCGATGATCGGCAGGAAGTTGGCGTCGCCGCCCCAGCGCGGCACGACGTGCTGGTGCAGGTGCGCGGCCACCCCGGCACCGGCCACGGCGCCCTGGTTCATCCCCAGGTTGAAGCCCATCGGGGCCGAGGCCGCCTCCAGTGCCCTGATCGTCGCCTTGGTCAGGGCGGTGAACTCCAGGGTCTCCTCGTCGGTGAGGTCGACGTAGAGGGGGACGTGGCGGTACGGGCAGATCAGCACGTGACCGGGGTTGTAGGGAAAGAGGTTCATCACGACGTAGCAGTGCTCGCCACGGTGGACGATCAGGCCCGCGGCGTCGTCCTTGCCCGGCGCTGCGCAGAAGGGGCAGCCGTCGCCGGGCTCGGCATCGGGCCGGTCCGCCTGGATGTAGACCATCCGGTGCGGGGTCCACAGCCGTTCGAAGCCGTCACCCTCCCCGGCGAAGTCAGCGGCATCCTCATGCGTCGGCATGAGCGTGATCCTAGGACGCGGCTGCCGCGCTGCTCCGCAACGCCGGTGCTGTCGCCGCCGGGTCGAGGTATGACCGCCCGTGAACCGTGCACCCGCGATTCGACCCCGGCGCGAGCTGCTCCGTTCAGCGCAGGTGGCTGGCGCCGTTGAAGTCCAGCACGGCCCCCGAGGCCCACTCGGCACCTGGGGACGCCAAGGTCACGACGGCGGCCGCGACCTCCTGCGGTGTGGCGACCCGGTGGAACGGGCTCTGCGCCCGCGTCGCCTCCCCCGCTGCACCCTCGAGCGCGGCACCGACCATCTCGGTCTCGATGAACCCGGGCGCGATGCTCGTCACGGCGATGCCGTGCGGGGCCAGGCGCTGCGCCATCGACTGGCCGAACGAGTGCAGACCGGCCTTGCTCGCGCCGTACGCGGGGATGTCGGGCTCCCCCCGGTACGCCCCTCTCGAGCCGACGTTGACGACCCGCCCGACGGGGACCCCGTCAGCCGGTGGCACGTCGATCATCTGCCGGGCCACGCACCACGTGAGGTTCGCCGGGCCGAGCAGATTCGTCGCGAGGGTGCGCTGCCAGATCTGCACCCAGTCCTCGTAGGACGTGAGCTCGAGCGGGTGGTCACCCCGCCGGCTCCCGTCGACTCCCGGTGCAGGCGGCACGATCATGGCGGCGTTGTTGACGAGCACGTCGACCCGGCCCAGCGCGGTGGCCGCCTCCGACGCGAGGCGCGCCACGGCATCCGGGTCGGAGAGGTCGGCGGCGAGCCGCACGTGCCCGCTCCCCGGCAGGCCCTCGAGCACAGCCGCCGCCCGATCGAGCGAGGACGGGCCCCGGTGGTGCACGACGACCCGGTCGCCGCGCTCGGCGAAGGCGCGAGCAACCGCGGCCCCCACCCCTCGCGATGCTCCGGTGACGAGGATGCCGCGCGACGGTCCGGCTGCGGAGGTGGATTCGCTCATGGACGGCACCCTATCCACGCAGGTCGGGCAGGTCCTCGGCCGCGATCTCGGCGAGCAGGGCGCGCAGGTCGTCCATGATCACCGCCGTCATGGCCCGTAGGTCCTCTGGGTCCGCGACGCGGGCACGCAACTGCGCCGGAGTGATCGCCTCGCCCACCGCGACGACCACCGTCGGACGGCGCGAGAGCCGCCCTGGGCGCAGCCGCCCGAGCCAGCGCAGCGGCCGCACGAGGGAGGACGTTCCCTCCCGAGTGAGCAGGCGGTGCGCTCCCCACTGGGCGACGGGGACGATCGGGCAGTTGGCGGTCAGCGCGAGCCGCACCGCCCCGGTGCGCACCTCGCTCATCGGCCGATAGTCGGGCTCGGTCGTGATCTTGCCCTCGGGGTAGATCGCCACGGCCCACCCCCGCCCGAGTGCGTCGAGAGCCGGCTGCAGCGCCGCCGCCGGGTCGCGGTCGCGGCGCACCGAGATCTGCCCGGTTCGCCGCAGCAGCCACCCGACACCGGGCCACGCGAACGCCTCGGCCATCACGAGGAAGGTGCCCTGGCGGCCGGCTCGCCGCAGGGCGCTCGCGAGCACCAGCGGGTCGGAGACGGAGAGGTGGTTGGAGACGACGACGACGGCGCCGGATGCCGGGATGCGCTCCACGTGGTGGTGGTCGCGTCGGGTCAGCAGGCCGAGCGCTGCGTCGACGATGGCCACGCCGACCGAGTAGAGGATCACCCGCCCCGCCGACTGATCTGGCGCTCCATGAGCTGCTGCGACGGGGGCCCGAACCCGAAGCGTTGGTAGATGGCGCGCACCCCCGGCAGGGCGTGCAGCTGCACGCGGCTCACCCCGTCGCCCTCGGCCCACGCGAGCATGGCGTCGAGCAGCCCTTCGCCGATCCCGGAACCGCGCGCACCAATGCTCACGAAGAGCAGACTGACGTGGAACCACGCATCGGCGGGGCGGTGGGCGCTGGGCAGTCGCTGCACCCGGGTGCCGTGCAGCACGCCGAGCGGCCGCCCTCGCGGGTCCTCGGCCAGCCACGTGCGACGAGCCGTGTCGCGCAGCCACGCCTGCGCGAACTCATCCAGGAACCCGACGGGCACCGCGTGCCCGAGTTCGCGCTCGTGCTGGATGTGCAGGGCCGCGATGGCGAAGGCGTCAACCGGACGCGCCTCGCGCACCCGCCACCCCGAGGTCTGCGCAGCGTCGCCGTCCATGTGCCCAGCATGGACCACGCTGCTGCTGTGCTCACCCGATGCACGCCGGGCAGTCGCTCACCCGATGCCCGCCGGACAAAGGGTGAGGCCCCGGGAAGTATGAGTTCCCGGGGCCTCGTGACTCGGCATGATGCTCCGTGTCTCACGAGATGGTTTCCGCTCACCTCTGACCCTCATCACCGGGTCAGTTCGTGCGGCAAGCCGCTCGAGTGGTGTTCGTTCTTCTCTCGGTTCCTCCAGTCACTTTCGTGGTGGAGTGCTTCATTTCTACGCCTGCGCGCGAGCGTCCCGCAAGGGGTTCCGGGACCAAATCACGGCAAGATTCTGCGGTCGGCGTGTCGCTCGGCGTGTCGCGTGACGGGTGTGACGAGGGTGTTCAGACCTGCCGCCGGTCGGCGATCGCCGCGGTGATCTCGGCGATGGCGTCGGCGATCGGCACCCCGTTCTTCTGCGACCCGTCGCGGTAACGGAAGGACACCGCGCCAGCCGAGCGGTCCTCCTCCCCCGCGATGAGCACGTAGGGGACCTTGGACTTGCTCGCGTTGCGGATCTTCTTCGGGAACCTGTCGTCGCTCTCGTCGAGCTCGACGCGGATGCCCTGGGCCTTCATCTGCGACAGGACGTCCCACAGGTAGTCGTTGAACTCCTCCGCCACGGGCACCCCGACCACCTGCACCGGGCTCAGCCACACCGGGAAGGCCCCGGCGTAGTGCTCGACGAGCACCCCGATGAAGCGCTCGATGGAGCCGAACTTGGCCGAGTGGATCATCACCGGCTGCTGGCGTGACCCGTCGGACGCCTGGTACTCGAGGCCGAACCGCTCGGGCTGGTTGAAGTCGTACTGGATCGTCGACATCTGCCAGGTGCGGCCGATCGCGTCACGGGCCTGGACCGACACCTTGGGGCCGTAGTACGCGGCGCCCCCGGGGTCGGCGACGAGCTCGAGCCCGGACTCGCGGCACACGTCCTCGAGCACCCCGGTCGCGACGGCCCACTGCTCGTCGGAGCCGATGAACTTGTCCTTCTTGTCGCCGGTCTCGTCGCGCGTGGACAGCTCGAGGTAGAAGTCATCGAGCCCGAAGTCACGGAACAGGCCGAGGCAGAAGTCGAGCAGGTGCTTGATCTCCGCCGGTGCCTGCTCGGCCGTGACGTAGGAGTGCGAGTCGTCCTGGGCGAAACCGCGGACCCGGGTGAGGCCGTGCACGACCCCGGACTTCTCGTTGCGGTAGACCGACCCGAACTCGAACAGTCGCAGCGGCAGCTCGCGGTACGAGCGCCCGCGCGAGCGGTAGATGAGGTTGTGCATCGGGCAGTTCATCGCCTTGAGGCGGTACGGGCCGGCGTCGACGTCGAGGGCCGGGAACATCCCCTCCGCGTAGTACGGCAGGTGGCCGGAGGTGTGGAACAGCCCCTCCTTGGCGATGTGCGGGGTGCCGACGTACTCGAACCCCTCCTCGATGTGCCGACGGCGGACGTAGTCCTCCATCTCGCGCTTGATGATGCCGCCCTTGGGGTGGAACACCGGCAGCCCCGAGCCGATCTCGTCGGGGAAGCTGAACAGGTCGAGCTCGGCCCCGAGCTTGCGGTGGTCGCGCTTCTCGGCCTCGGCGAGCCGGTCGAGGTAGGCCACCATGTCGGCCTTGGTCGGCCAGGCCGTGCCGTACACGCGCTGCAGCTGCGGGTTCTTCTCCGAGCCGCGCCAGTAGGCGGCGGCGCTGCGCATGAGCTTGAACGCGTTGCCGAGCACCTTGGTCGAGGGGACGTGCGGGCCGCGGCACAGGTCGCCCCAGGCGCGGCTGCCGTCACGGCGCACGTTGTCGTAGATCGTCAGCTGGGCGCCGCCGACCTCTACGGCTGCACCTTCAGCGGCCTCCTCGGAGGCACCGCCCTTGAGGCCGATCAGCTCGCACTTGTAGGGCTCGCCGGCGAGCTCGACGAGGGCGTCCTCGTCGGAGATCTCACGGCGGTGGAAGGTCTGGCCCTCGTTGATGATGCGCTGCATCACCTTCTCCAGGGCCTTGAGGTCCTCGGGCGTGAACGGGGTGGCGACGTCGAAGTCGTAGTAGAAACCGTCGCGGATCGGCGGTCCGATGCCCAGTCGCGCGTCGGGGTGGACCTCCTGCACGGCCTGCGCCAGCACGTGGGCAGCCGAGTGGCGCAGCACGTCGAGACCGTCCTGCTCGGCGGCCGTGACGGGCTCGACGTGCTCGCCGCCGACGAGGACGTGCGCCAGGTCGCGCAGCTCGCCATCGACCCTAGCGACGAGGACCGAGCGGTCGCCCTCGAAGAGCTCACCCGCAGTCGTGCCCTGCGCCACCGATCGCTGCGTGTCGGCGACGTGGACGGTGATCTGGGCAGACATGGGTGTGGCTCTCCTGGTGCGGAAGGGGTAGCGGCCCGTCGGGACCGCACTCCAGCGTATCGAGCGGTACGCGGATGCCGCGAAACGGCATCCGCGGTCGGCGTACGGTGCTCTCGTGCGCACCCTTCCCCACGGCACCTGGCCCTCCCCCGTCACCGCCGCCTCCCTCGCCCAGGGGCAGGCCGGGCTGGACGAGGTTCGGCTCGACGGGCCGGACACCTACTGGCTCGAGGCGCGCCCGTGGGAGGCGGGCCGGGTCGCGCTCGTGCGCCACGACGGCCGCACCGGAGAACGGCAGGATGCCGTCGCCGCACCGTGGTCGGTGCGCTCGCGCGTCCACGAGTACGGCGGCGGCGCGTACGCGGTGCGCGACGGGCTCGTCGTGTTCTCGACCTTCGCCGACGGCCGCCTGCGGCGAACCCGGCCCAGCCAGCCGGACACCGATCCGGAACCGATCACCCCCGAGGCGGCCGTGCGCTACGGCGGGCTCGTCCTCACCGGCGACGCCGTCTTCGCGGTGCGCGAGGACCACCGCGGCGGCGGTGAACCCGTCAACGAGCTGGTCCGGCTCTCCCCGCAGGGCCCCAACGCCGACTTGGGGCAGGTGCTCGTCACCGGCCCGGACTTCGTCTCACGCCCGGCGGTCTCGGCGGACGGCACGCAGGTGGCGTGGGTGCAGTGGGACCACCCGAACATGCCGTGGGACTCCACGACGCTGCTGCGTGCGACAGTGACCGACGCCGGTCTGACCGACGTGCGGGTCGTGGCCGGCGGTGAGGGCATCTCGGTCGTGCAGCCGCAGTTCGGCCCGGACGGGACGCTGTGGTTCGTCAGCGACGAGTCGGGCTACTGGAACCTGCACCGCGACGCGGAGGCTGGCCCCCGCCCGGTGCACGCTCTCGGTGCCGACGTCGCGGCACCCCAGTGGGTCCTGGGCATGAGTGACTACGCCGTGGTCGACGAGGGCCGAGTGCTCATCCGGTTCTGGCGCGAGGGCACGGCGCGCCTGGCGGTGCTCGACCCGCGCGACGGCACCCTGGTCGACCTCGACCGCCCGGAGTCGGGGTTCGACCAGCTCGTCACCGACGGAAGCGAGGTCGCCCTGCGCACCGCCTCGGCACGTGAGCACCCCCGGGTCATCCGCGGCGTGCTGACCGCGGACGGTGCGCTGGACGCGACGGTGCTCGCGACGGCATCCGAGAGTGCACCGGACCCGGCCCACCTCTCGACCCCGCAGGCGTGGACCTGGACCAACAGCGCGGGGCTCGACGTGCACGGGTTCGCCTACCCGCCGGCCAACGCCGACGTCAGCGCCCCCGCGGGAGAGCTGCCGCCGCTCCTCGTCCTCGTCCACGGTGGCCCCACGTCACACAGCGAACCGGTCTACAAGGCGCAGACCCAGTACTGGACCAGCCGCGGCTTCCTCGTCCTCGACGTCAACCACGGCGGGGGCACGGCGTACGGGCGCGACTACCGGGGGCGACTCACGGGCCAGTGGGGTGTCGTCGACATCGACGACGTCGTCTGCGGGGTTCGTTCGCTCGCGGATGCCGGTCGCATCGACCGTGACCGCGTCGCCATCCGCGGCGGCAGCGCCGGCGGGTACACCGTGTTGCGGGCGCTGACGTCGAGCACGGTCTTCGCCGCGGGCGCGAGCTACTTCGGGATCAGTGACCTCGCGGCGCTGCTCGTGGATGACCACAAGTTCGAGTCGAGGTACACGACGACGCTCGTCGGCCCGTGGCCGCAGGCGGAGCAGACCTACCGGGAGCGCTCACCGGTGCACCACATCGCTGACCTGCACGGCGAGCTGCTGCTCCTCCAGGGCGCCGACGACCTCGTGGTCCCGGTGGCGCAGGCCCAGCTCATGGCCGATGCGATGCGTGACGCCGGCAAGGACGTCGAGCTCGTCGTCTACGAGGGCGAGGGGCACGGCTTCCGCCAGGCGTCGACGATCATCGACTCCCTCGAGCGGGAGCTGGCGTTCTACCTGCGGGTATTCGAGGGCTGACCCCAACTTCGAGGGCGGACCTCAGATACTCCTCGACACCTCCCGCAGGGCCGCGCGCACGGCATCCACGGCGGGCGACTCCCCCATCGACGCGCGCCAGTGCACGTCGACCCGCCTGGTCGGCACGGGGTCGAGCACGGGCACCGCGACGACGGTGGAGGGCAGGTGCCCCCGACCCAGCCTGGGCACCAGGGCCACCGCCAGACCGTGGGCCACGAGCTCGACCTGCGAGGCGAACTCCACACACCGAAAACCCACCCGCGGCGCCTGCGGGGTTGCCGCGAACATGTGGCTGAACCACTCGTGACAGATCGTTCCCTCCGGGGTGGAGACCCAGAGGTGGGTCATGAGGTCGGCCGGGGTCACCGACTCCTGCGACGCGAGGGGGTCGTCGACGTGCACGAGCACATCGGCGACGTCGGTGAGCACCGGCTCTCCCCGCACCGTCGGCGGCACGTGGAAGCGCATGCCCTCCCAGCGGTGCACGATCGCCATGTCGGTGCGTCCCGCCGCGACCTCGGCGACGGCATCCCACGGTTCCACCTCGTGCACGATGACGTCGAGGTCGGGAGCGCTGGCGCGCAGGGCGTCGAGCATCGGGGGCACGATGCCACGCACCGCGGTGGAGAAGGCCGCGAGCCTCAGCAGCCCCGAAGGTCGCCCGCCCTCTCCCTGCAGCCGTGAGCGCAGGCCCTCGACGGCCACGCGCAGCGATCGCCCCTCGTCGACGAGCCGCCGCCCGGCAGCGGTGAGCACGACCCCGCGCCCGGCCCGGTCGAGCAACGGCACCCCGACCTGGCGTTCGAGGCGTTTGACCTGCTGCGAGACGGCGGACGGGGTGAACCCCAGCTCGTCCGCGGCCCCGACGACGCTGCCGCACCGCTCCACCGCCACGAGCGACTCCACGGCCACCAGATCGATCATGCAGCGATGCTACCGAGATCGCCTCACATTTCGTTGCTGGTGCTTCATGGTCCATCCCGGCAGGATGAACAGGTGCCTCGCCGTCATGTCGCCCTCGCCGTGCTCGTCACCGTCATCTGGGGCGCCAACTTCGTCGTCATCGACGAGGGCCTGGGCGACATCCCCCCGACGCTGTTCGTCGCGATGCGCTTCGTCGTCGTGCTGATCCCGGCGATCTTCCTCGTCCCGAGGCCGGCCATGCCGTGGCGCGACGTGGTGACGATCGGCGCGTTCATGAGCCTGGGTCAGTTCGGCCTGCTCTACACCGGCCTGGCGGTCGGGATGCCGGCCGGGCTCGCGTCGCTGGTGCTCCAGGCCCAGGTCGTCGCCACCGTGATCATCGCGTCGCTGGTCCTGCACGAGCGACCGAGCCGGACCCAGGTGATCGGGGTGGGCATCGGCCTCCTCGGGCTCGTCGTCGTCGGCGTCGGCCGGTCGGCGGCGACTGCGGCCCTGGGCCTGCTGTTCGTCATCGCCGCCGCCCTGTCGTGGGCGATCGGCAACGTCGCCGCCCGGCGCGCCGCCGCGCACACCCCGCCCACGGCATCCCGGTCCGGCGGGCTCGCCGCGGGTCTGTCCCTCACGGTGTGGTCCGCCACCGTGGTCCCGCTGCCCCTGTTCGCGCTCTCGCTCGCCCTTGACGGCCCGGAGGCCGTAGTGCACGCCCTCACCCACCCGACGGTGCCCGCGGTGCTCTCCACGATCTACACCGCGTGGCTGGCCTCGCTCGTCGGGTACGGCATCTGGAACACGCTCCTGGCGCACCACCCGGCAGCGGCCGTGGTGCCGTTCACCATGCTCGTCCCGGTGGTCGGACTCACCACGGCGTGGCTCGTGCAGGGTGAGGTGCCGAACGGGTGGGAGAGCGTGGGCGGCGCGCTGCTGCTGCTCGGGGTGGCCGTCACGACCGGGGTGCTGGGCCCTCGCCGTCGGCTGGGGCCGAGGGTCGGACCGGGGGTGGAGCCGCCGGGCCGGGAGCCTGCGGGGGGCGACCCGACACCTGCTCGATGATCCGGGGAAGGTGCTCGCCCACGAGGGGCACCTGCTCGATCTGCTGCTGGAGCTGAGCCACCGCGGGCACCGTCTCGGCGAGCGGCGTGCGGATCGGGCCGGTGTCGGTGGGCACGGACGCGTCGGAGTTGCTCTCGCGCAGCTCTCGCGCCAGGCGCTCCGCCTCGAGGACGAGGGCGCCGTAGGTAGGCCAGGCCCGAGGGTCGTCCAGCGGAGTCACCCGCACCTGCTCGCTGAGGTCGTCGAGGGTGTCCAGGGCGCGCTGCACGTGCTGCTCCACGGCCTCACGGGACGGCTCGGTCCACACCCCGAAGTCGGAGATCGCGTCGCCGATCTCGTCGAGCACCCCGGCGTAGTCCTCGAGCCAACCCGCCGACGGTGCGGGATGCCGGGCCGCCTCGTCCGCGGCGTCGACGAGGGTGCGCGCGATGCTGCCCACCTGCCACTGGGCCCGCCGAACGGCCTCCACCGTGCGCGTGTAGCCGTCCCAGTCGATGCGCGCCGGGCGCAGGCGGTGCCGCCAGTTGAACCGGGTGCTCTCCCGCCCGGTCTCCACGACGCCGAGCACCTCGGGAACCCGGTCGCCGAGGTCGGTCGCGGTGTCGTACCACCGGCGGGCCCGGTCGGCGTCGAAGCCCTCGCGCAGGCCCGACGCCATGTCCTTGAGCAGGTCCTGCACCCGGGTGGTCAGGTCGCGCAGCGCGTCACGCGGCTCGTCCAGGTGCATGGGAGCGAGCACGACCGCATTGACGGCGACACCGACGATGCCGCCGAGCACGGTCTCCACGATGGTGAGGTAGGTGAAGTCGGTGTCGGTGCCCTTGACCGTGAGCAGCGACAGCAGCGCCATGGTCGGCACCTGGATGCCGTGGTCCCCGAGGAGAGGCCAGCGTGCGATGAGGAGCGCGGCCATCATCACCGGGACCATCGACCACCACGTCACCCCGACGAGCGACCCGACGAGCCAGGCGATGCTCATCCCGAGGACGACGGCGGCCACGCGCCGGGCGCTGGCCCCGATCGAGCGGACCATGGTGCGGTCGACGACGAGCAGGGCAGCCATCGGGGCGTAGAAGGGGGTGGGGCTGTCGAGCAGGTGCACGGCGAGCTGCCAGGCCAGCACGGTCGCGACCGCCGCCTTGAGCATGAGCAGGCCCTCGGCCCGCTCCACGCCGGGCGTGGTCAGGGCAGCCCGAACGGCCGAGGCCCACCCCCCGAGGGTCGCGCGAACCCGGCTCGGCAGTCCGCGCGGCTCGACGAGCTCATCCTCACGGCTGACCACCACCCGACCATAGCGAGGCGGCGGCCTCCGAGACGAGGGTCAACCGAACGCGGCCCGGTCTGCTCAGACCTCGAGGGTCAGCACGAGGTGCGTGGTCTCCGGCGACTTCGCCGAGCGCAGGGCGGCGACCGTGCGTGCCGGCTCGCGGTCGACGACGAGCTCGACCGTGCTCGGCAGGAAGACCGGCTTGGTGAACCACACGTGGCTCGTCGACGGCCCGAGCGAGGTGCGACCGAGTGCGGCGAGGGTGCGGGCGCAGGTCCACATGCCGTGGGCGATGTGCCGCGGGAACCCCATGGCCTTGGCGGTCAGGGGATGCAGGTGGATCGGGTTCACGTCACCCGACACCGACGCGTAGGACCGGCCGAGGTCCTCGGGCAGGCGCCACTGCGCCACGGGCTGGCCCCCGGGCGGCGGCGGGGGCCCGTCACCGCGCGGGGCGTCCTGCGTGCCGCGGCCACGGCTGAGGTAGACGCTGTCGCACTCCCACACGAGCTCGCCGCCCACGCGTGCCTCGAGCCGGACGTCGAGCGTTCGCCCGCGTCGGTGCGGGCGGATCTGCCCGGCCGACACCGACAGCGTGAGCGGCTCACCGGCATCCATCGCCCGGTGGGTGGTGACCCGGTTCTCCAGGTGCACCATGCCGGGAAGGGGCATCGGAAAGTCCGGCCGAGCCATCAAGGCGGTCTGCACCGGGAACGCGAGCACCCACGGGTAGGGCTGGGGCACGGTGTCGTCGACGGCGTAGCCGGTGAGCCGCTGGTAGGCAGCCAGCTTGGCCCGGTCGATCCGGACGTCCTCCACGACGAGCGTGCGGTCGGGCACCGCGTCGCCGCGCCGCCCGCGCGACGTCAGGGCGGCACGCACGAGCAGTGGTGCCGTGGACGGCACCCCCGACAGGATCTCGGTCGCCACGTCAGGCGCCGAGCAGGCTCTGCCCGCACACGCGGACGACGTTGCCGTTGACCCCGGACTGCGCGTCGGAGGCGAAGTGGGCGATCGTCTCGGCGACGTCGATCGGCAGCCCGCCCTGCGCGAGGCTGTTCAGGCGGCGGCCGAGCTCCCTGGTGGCGAACGGGATCCGCGCCGTCATCTCGGTCTCGATGAACCCCGGCGCGACGGCGTTGGCGGTGATCCCCCGCTTGCGCAGCCCCTTGTCGGCGGCGTACGCGTCAACCAGTCCGATGACCCCCGCCTTGGAGGCCGCGTAGTTCGCCTGGCCCCGGTTGCCGGCGATGCCCGCGATCGACGAGACGAGCACGACGTGGCCGCCGTCGCGCAGGCCGTCCCTGGCGAGGAACTGCTCGTTCATCGCCAGGATCGACGTGAGGTTGACGGCCAGCACCGAACCCCACCGCTCGGCGTCGGTGTTCGCGAGCAGCTTGTCGCGGGTGATTCCGGCGTTGTGCACGACGATGTCGAGCCCGCCGTGCCGGGTGCGGGCGTGGTTCATGATGCGCGTGCCCGCGTCGGGTGACGTGACGTCGGCCTGCAATGCCGACCCACCGATCGAGTTCGCCACCTTGGCCAGGGACGCCCCGGCACTCGGCATGTCGACGCACACGACCGTCGCGCCGTCACGGGCCAGGATGCGGGCGATGTCCGCGCCGATCCCACGAGCCGCACCCGTGACCACGGCGACCTTCCCGGCCAGGGGCGCCGCGGCATCCGCGGGCTCCTGCGACGTGGCCCCGCCGATGCGGAAGACCTGGCCGTCGACGTACGCCGAGCGGGCCGAGAGCAGGAACAGGACCGTCCCGAGGGCGGCACCCTCGGACCCCGGCGTGAGGAGCACGAGGTTCGCGGTCGCCCCCGCGCGCAGCTCCTTCGCGACCGAGCGGGTGATGCCTTCCAGGGCGCGGTGGGTGGCCCGCTGGGCGGCGGTGGTGGCGGATGCCGGGTCGGCACCCACGACGACGACGCGGGCACAGCGCCCGAGTCGCTTCAGGGCCGGGGCGAGCGTGGCGCGCAGCGCCTCGAGGTCGGTGGGGTCGGTGGCCGACGACACGTCGACGACGACGCCGCCCAGTCGCCCCTCCTGCGGGACCTCGTCGACGATCAGCGCACCTGCCTGCCCGAGCTTTGCGCGCATCGCAGCCAGGGCTGGGATCGACCCGTGACCACCGACGAGGAGCGGCCCGTCGACGAGTGGGCGCCCGGCGACGTGGCGGCGCAGGGCAACCGGCTGGGGCAGGCCGAGCGTGGTCGAGATCTTCTTGCCGACGCCGGAGGAGACGAATGCCGTGTAGCCGTCGCGGTGTCCCATGTCAGGCCGCCTCGAGGATCGCGACGACGCCCTGCCCGCCAGCGGCGCAGATCGAAATCAGGCCGCGGGATCCGCTGCCCTTCTCGTGCAGGAGCTTGGCCAGCGTGGCGACGATGCGGCCGCCGGTCGCGGCGAAGGGGTGGCCGGCCGCCAGCGACGAGCCGGCGACGTTCAGGCGCGAGCGGTCGATCGCACCCAGCGGGGCATGCAGACCGAGCCGGTCGCGACAGAAGTCGTCGTCCTCCCAGGCGGCCAGGGTCGACAGGACGGTCGCGGCGAAGGCCTCGTGGATCTCGTAGAAGTCGAAGTCCTGAAG
>NZ_DAORSO010000018.1:24324-30236 GCF_035443565.1 Ornithinibacter sp.
CCGGGGCGCAGGTTCTGGTCGACGGTCAGGCCGAGGTACGGGGTGAGGAGGTCGTCGAAGAAGCCGCGCTCGTAGGCGGCGGCGAGGTTGACGTGGCTGGCCAGGGCCAGCTCGTCCTGGGCCTCACGGGTGACCCCCCACTGCGCAGCGGTCAGCGCCATGTGGTCACCCATCGACAGCCCCGTGCGGGGCTCGGTGTTCGCCGGCACCGACACGCCCACGTCGGTCGGACGGAACGCCAGGGCCGCCTTCACGCGGTCGGCCGAGGTCTTGGCACGGTTCAGACGCAGCAGCTTGCGGCGCAGCGACTCGGTGACGACGACGGGGGCGTCGGAGGCGGAGTCGGCCCCACCCGCGATGCCCGACTCGATCTGACCGAGGGCGATCTTGTTCGCCACGAGGATGGCGGCCTCGAGCCCGGTGCCGCAGGCCTGGGTGATGTCGTAGGCGGGGGTGGTCGGCGACAGGCTGGAGCCGAGGACGGCCTCACGGGTGAGGTTGAAGTCCCGGCTGTGCTTGATGACCGCGCCCGCGACGACCTCTCCGAGGCGTTCCCCGGCGAGGCCGTGGCGGGCGACGAGGCCCTCGATGGCCGCGGTGAGCATGTCCTGGTTCGCGGCCTCCGCGTAGGCGCCGAACTGGCGGGCGAACGGGGTGCGGTTGCCGCCGAGGACGGCGGCGCGGCGGGGGGTGGTCACCGGAAGGGCTCCTTGTGCGTCGGCAGATGTATCCGGTACGGAAGGTAACAGGTACTGAGGGTTTCTGCTAGCGTCCGCGCATGGATGTGACGCAGGCACCACCGGACCGGCGCCGGTCGCGCTGGGACGAGCACCGCCTCGTCCGCCGCGCCGAGCTCGTCGAGGCAACCCTGCTCGCCATCCGCACCCACGGCGCCGGGGTCGGGATGGACGAGGTCGCCGCCACCGCCCGCACGTCCAAGACCGTGTTCTACCGGCACTTCACCGACCGCGCCGGCCTCTACACGGCGGTCGCAGAGCGGGTCGACGCCACGATCATCCGCGACCTGACGAGGGCCGCCGCCGACCCGGCATCCGACGGCTCGCGCGACGGCGGACGCGCCGTCATCCGAGGGGTCATCGCCGCGTACCTGCACCTCGTCGAGGACGACCCGCAGGTCTACCGCTTCATCGTCAACGCGCCGATGGTCCCCGCCGGTGAACGGCCCGAGGGTGACGTCGCGGCGGGCATGACCGGGCGGATCGCCACGCACGTCGCCGATCTCGTCGCAGGGGGCCTCGCCAGTGGTTCCGGCCGTCCATCAGGTTCGGCCGCGCCGCCTGTACCTGCCCTCGACGCGCGGGCGTGTCAGCTCTGGGGGGTGGCGCTCGTCGGCATGGTCCGAGCCGTGGCGGACTCCTGGATGGCCGAGGGTGGCGCCCGGAACGGCCCCAGCAGCGACGAGCTCGCCGACCAGCTCACCGCCCTGGTCTGGGAAGGCCTGCCCGACGTCGCGGCAGGCGCCCAGCACGGCTCAGGAAGGTCCTGAGCAGCCGTGGTCTGAGGAGCTGGGCGGTGGGACGTTGGCCGCGGCGTCGATGACCTCCTCGAGGGCAGTGCGCGGTGGCGTAGGGCGTGATCGCGTTCCGCGACGCGGTTGCAGCATTCCGGGCGTAGCTGACCTCGGCCCCTGCGCGCCGGTTGACGACGTGCTCCAGACACAAGAGCCCCGAACCGCCGGCGCGGTCGGGGCATTTACGTGGATGTGGAGGGACTCGAACCCCCGGCCTCTCGCGTGTGAAGCGAACGCTCTAACCAACTGAGCTACACATCCGGATGCCGTGAACGGCGTGCCCGAGGATATACGGCCACCGCGCCCGGCGGAAATCGGCCCCCCGTCACAGGCCCGGAACGTTGCCCTCGAGCCAGGTCACCATCGACGTCGGGAGGAAGCCGGGGACACCGCTGACCACCAGGAGCGCCCACAGGACACAACCGACGAACGCCGCCGTCGCCAGACCGACGAGCCCCTTGATCCACAGCGGTTGCCGCCGCACCCACTGCTCCCACGCCCGCACCTTGGCCTTGACGAAGTCGAGCAGCCGCGCTGCCTGCTCGAACTCCGAGGCCCAGATCGCGATGCCGGCGATGACGATCAGCCATCCCGGCCCGGGCAGGGGAACCAGCGCGAGACCACCGAGCAGCAGGACGAGCCCGACGACGAACACGGCGATGCGGTAGATGCGACGCGACGTGGGGTTTGCGCGGATGGCGCGACGCCAGGCCCAGTCGTCCTCGTCATTCGCATCACGCAGGACGTGCCGGCGCTCCTCCGGCGTCACGGATCGATCCCCCTGGCGGCGTGCCGGGCCCACACCTCACGTGCCGCTGAGGTGACCGGCCCCGGCGCCCCGAGCTCACGACCGTCGACCGCCGACACCGGGAAGACGTCCTTGATCGACGAGGTGAGGAACACCTCGTCGGCGTGCTCCAGCACGTCGAGGGGCATCGCCTCCTCGACGATGTCGAGCCCGTCCTCACGACACCACTCGAGCACGAGTTCACGGGTGATGCCCGCAAGGCATCCGCTGTTCAGTGGTGGGGTGCGCAGGGTGCCGTCGAGCACGACGAAGACGTTGCTGCCCGTGGCCTCGCACAGCTCACCGCGCGTGTTGGCGAAGATCGCCTCGACGGCCCCGCGCTCCTTGGCGTAGGCGAGGGCGATGACGTTGTCGGCGTACGACGTCGTCTTCAGACCCGCGGTGGCAGCCCGCTCGTTGCGCACCCACGGCACGGTGACCACCGACCCCTGCGCCTCCGGACGCTCGTGCGCGACGGCGGTGACGATGTGCGTGAGTGCCGAGTCGAGTCGATCCGAACCCAAGGGACCCTTGCCGCCGGTCACCGTGAAGCGCAACCGACCGAAGTCGATCACCTCACCGTCGAGGACGGCGCGGATGCCGTCGTGGATCTGTGCGTGGTCGGCCGGGGGGAGCCCGAGACCGGCCATCGTGCGGTCGAGGCGGCGCAGGTGGCGCGTGACGGCGAACGGTGCGCCACGGTCGATCTTGGCGGTCTCGAAGGCCCCGTCGCCCACCGTCACCCCGTGGTCGACCGCGCTCACCGCGGGGGTGTCAGCGTCGACGAGCTCCCCGTTGACCCAGATCCTGATGTCAGTCATGCGTCACACTTTCGCACGCGCAGGTGCCTCCCCTTCGGCGAGGGCGACGAGACGCGCCGCCTTGAGCTCCGTCTCGGCCCATTCACCCTGTGCGTCGCTCCCCCACGTGATGCCGGCGCCTGTGCCGAATCTCAGGACTCGTCGGCCGTCACCATCGCGGGCGACCCAGAAGGTGCGGATGCCGACCGCGAGCTCGGCCTCGTCGCGGTCGATGTCGATCCACCCCACGGCGCCGCAGTAGGGGCCTCGGCCGACCGGTTCGAGATCAGCGATCGCGAGCAGCGCCGTGTGCTTCGGTGCCCCGCTCACAGACCCCGGTGGGAAGCTCGCGTCGAGCAGGTCCCTCCACGAGGTGCCCGGCCGCAACCGGCCCGACACGTCCGAGACCAGGTGCACGAGACCGGGGTGCTCCTCGACCCGGCACAGGTGGTCGACGGAGACGGTGCCCGGTCGGCTGACGTGGCCCACGTCGTGGCGCACGAGGTCGACGATCATGACGTTCTCGGCGTAGTCCTTCGCAAGCAGCAGCTCAGGGGTCGTCGCAGTGCCCTTGATGGGCCGCGACGTCACCAGGTCGCCCTGTCGCAGTAGGTAGGCCTCCGGAGAGGCGCAGGCGAGCTCGAGACCCGCCTCGGGCAGGGCGATGGTCGCCGAGTACGGCGCGGGGTTCCCCGCGGCGAGGCGGTCACCGAGCACCGCGATGTCGGCCCCCTCGTCGAGATCGTGCTCGAGCACGCGGCAGAGATTGACCTGGTAGACCGTCCCGGCCTCGATGCGCCCCCGAATCTGCGAGACGCCCTCGACATACGCCGTCCGGTCCAGGCTCGTGCGCCACGGGCCCGACAGCGCCGGCCACGCACCGACATCCGAGCGTCCTTCCCTGCGTCGTACAGGCTCGGTGCGGTCGACGTCGTCCATCCGCACGGCGGTGAGCTCACCCTCGAAGGTGATCACCACCACCCAGAAGCCGCTCGTGAGGTCGTCGATGTCGTGGCTGACGGCGCTGGCACCGCGGGCCACGAGCGACGTGAACCTCGCCTCCGACACGCCCGCATCGTATGCCGTGTGCCGTTGCCTCACCCGGTGCTCACGTCCAGATCGGCCCGCCCGAGGGTGGCCCGGATGACGGCGGCGTTGGGTTCATCGACGCTCGCCACCCAGGCAGCGGCCTCGGCTGGTGTCCTGCCGTACCGCACGTGGCGGGCGATGAGCCGCTCGGTGCGAATCGCCGCATCGACCCGCACGGCCCACACCTCGTCGAGCAGCTCCCCCACCTGCGCCCACGGCCCCTCGTCGACGAGGAGGTAGTTGCCTTCGGAGACGACGACCTCGGTGCCAGGTGGCACGGGGATCGCACCCGCGATGGACTCCTCCACCGACCGGTCGTACGTCGGCGCCCACACCGTGTCCGGGCCCTCGGCGCGAATCCTCGCCAACAGGGCTGCGAAGCCGGCGGCGTCGAAGGTCTCGAGGGCGCCCTTGCGCTCCGCCAGACCGAGGGAGGTCAGCGCGACGTTCGCGAGGTGGAACCCGTCCATCGGCAGGATCACCGCGGCGCAGCCCCGATCCGTGAGTGCGGCGACGACGGATGCCGCCAGCGTGGACTTGCCCGCCCCAGGCTCACCGGCGATACCGATGATGACCACCCGGCCAGCCGTGGCGGCGCGCAGCGCGAGAACACGGTCGACCAGGTGCAGGTGATCGACGACCTCGGCGTGGTCCGTCATCGGCAGTCCTCCGCGTCAGCGATGACGACCGACGCTAGCCCATACCGCGGCGGGACGCTGCCCACGTGAAGGCCTGACGGACGGCGGAACGGCGCCTGCCTTTCGCCCTGGGAACACTCAGACGGTCGTCGGCACCGAGGCCGCGACCGCGGCTCCCCAGACCCGGGCATGCTCGAGTTCGCCATCGGCGAGGGGCCCTTCGACGTCGAGCACGTAGAAGCTCTGCGGGGCGATCGCCTGCGAGAACCCGTGCCGGCGGCCGGCGCGGGCCGCGCTGTGGGCTGCCGACCCTGGCAGGCGGCGCACCTTGCTCACCCTGGTGTCGAAGGCCGCGAACCATCGGCCGTGCTCGTCCGGCAGGCTCGCGAGCCACTCGCGCAGTCCGGTCGCCACCGAGCCCTGCGACGCCCCTTGGACTCGGGCATCGCGCCTCGTCGACTCCCTGCTCATGGAGAACGCGTGGGTCGGGCCACCGGCGACGATGAGGTCGACCCCCTCGAGCTCCGTCGGTGCCACAGTCACCTCGACGAGCTTGACGGGCATGACCTCGGCGACACCCTGCGCGACCGCTCGCGCGACCTTCTCGGAGTTGCCGAACATCGACTCGTAGACCACCAGTGCCCGTGCCATCGTGCGTGCCTTCCCGGCCCGGGCGACGAGCCCGAAGGGCCGCCTCCACGCTACGCCGGAGGTGACCCGCCGGACGGCTGCACCGGTGTCTCGTCGGTCACGGTTGGCGTCCGCGGTCACGGTTGGCGTCCGCGGTCACGGCAGCGTCGAGCGCGTGATCGCAGGCGCCCCCCGGCCCGCAAACACCACGAAGCCCACCAGGAACCTGGCGGGCTTCGTTGAGTGTGGACGCGAGAGGACTCGAACCTCCGACCCCCACCGTGTCAAGGTGGTGCGCTAACCATCTGCGCTACGCGTCCGTGGGTCGTGCGGTGATGCTGTTGTGGATGCTGCTGTGTTGGGTGGTGCTGATCGGGTACTTCTCGAGGTGGAGACGGGATTTGAACCCGTGTACGCGGCTTTGCAGGCCGCTGCCT
>NZ_DAORSO010000019.1:0-11183 GCF_035443565.1 Ornithinibacter sp.
CCGAGCCGGCAGAGTGCACGCTGGGTGACGGTGGCCAGAAGTTCTTGGTTAGTTTTCCCCCGCAACGAACTCACCACTGTTAGGTTCCGAAGCGCCGAGACGCCCCGCGCCATCCCTGCGGGCGCCGCCCTTCCCCAGGAGGTCCACCGTGCGACCCGCTGCATTCCTGACCGCGTCCATGGGGCTCATCGCCCCTCTCCTGATGGTCTCGGGAGGTGCCAGCCACGCCGCGGATGATCCGCCAACAGCACCGACGATCGTCGACGGCGTCACCGCCCCGGTCTTCGAGTACGCGGATGCGATCCGCGAGACGGTCTGGGTCACTGCCCCGGACCTCGACGGTGACGGCGCGCAGGAGCGCATCGCCACCGACATCATCCGCCCGCGCGAGCTCGACGGCACCGCACGGATCCCGGTCGTCATGGACGCCAGCCCCTACTACCTCAGCCTCGGGCGCGGCAACGACAGCGAGTTCAAGTCCTACGACGCCGACGGCAAGCCGGCGAAGATGCCACTGTTCTACGACAACTACTTCGTGCCACGCGGCTACGCGTTCGTCGCCCCCGACATGGCCGGCACCGGCCGCTCGACCGGCTGCGCCGACCAGGGCGGACGCTCGGACATCGAGTCGATCAAGGTCGTCATCGAGTGGCTCAACGGCAACGCGGTCGCCCGCAACGCCGCCGGCGAGGTCGTCGAGGCCACGTGGAGCAACGGACGCACCGGCATGATCGGCAAGTCCTACGACGGCACCCTCGCCAACGGCGTCGCGGCCACCGGGGTCGAGGGCCTCGAGACCATCGTCCCGATCAGCGCGATCAGCTCCTGGTACGACTACAACCGCTACCAGAACGCCGTGAAGTCGAACAACTACCCGAGCAGCCTGTCCACGACGATCGCCCAGCGCCGCACGGTCCCCACGAACTGCGTGGCGGCCAACGCCTTCATGAACGCCAACGACGGCGACGAGACCGGTGCGTACACCGACTTCTGGGCCGAGCGGGACTACCGCGAGGGCTCGTTCTACGACGTCTCCAAGGTCAAGGCCAGCGTGTTCATCATGCACGGGCTGCAGGACAACAACGTCCGCATGCGCAACGCGTCGACGTGGTGGCAGGACCTCGGCGAGGCCGGCGTCGACCGCAAGATGTGGCTGACCCGGCTCGGGCACGTCGACCCGTTCGACTCCGACCGTGACCGGTGGGTCGACACGCTGCACCGCTGGTTCGACCACGAGCTGATGCAGGTGGACAACGGCATCCTGAACGAGCCTGCCGTCGACGTCGAGGTCGCCCCCGACCGCTGGGTCCAGTCGGACGTCTGGCCCAGCAAGGGCTCCCGGATGATGAAGCTGGCCCTGCGCTCCGACGGCACCATGCGCCTGGGCACCAAGGACGACACCACGCTCAGCTACGTCAACTCGGCCGGGCTCAGCGAGGCCAACGCCGTGCGGATCGGGGCCAGCCCGAACAAGCTGCAGTTCCTGACCGGCACCACCAGGAGCGAGGTCCGGATCTCGGGCACCCCCACCGTCGACCTCGAGGTCACCCAGGGCCGCCCGGTCGGGCAGCTCTCGGTGCAGCTCGTCGACTACGGCGCGATGGACCGTGTGCTCACGACCAACGACGGCGCCCTGACCCTCACGACCGAGAGCTGCTGGGGCGCCTCGACCGCCGTCGACGACGCCTGCTACCGCGACGTGACCCGCCGGGTCGGGCCCACCGAGCTGCAGGTCCTCGCCCGCGGCTGGATCCGCCTCGACGGTGAGGGCACGAAGAACGTCACCGTCGAGCTCCAGGCCAACGACGTCGTCGTCCCCGCCGGCCACCAGCTCGGCCTCGTGATCAGCGGCAACCGCTCGGGCGTCACCGCCATCGACACCTCGGCGCAGACGTACAGCGTCAACCTCGCCACCTCACGGTTGAACCTGCCGATCGATGGCCCGATGGCCAGCTTCGCCCCGGGCCAGATCAAGCCGGAGAAGACCGTCGACCTGCGCGAGGGCACCCTGCCCCTGCTCGACGAGTTCATCGTCCCGCAGCCGTAAGGCACCAGGGCACAACAGCACGCCAAGAGGCGGCTCGGACCACGTGGTCCGAGCCGCCTCTGGCGTGTGGGCCCGAGCGCTCAGCGCCGGGTCTGGCGGGCGGTCAGCAGAAGGTCTTGGCGGTGGCGTTCTTGTTCTGGCCGCCACCGAGGGCGCCGACGAGCTGCCCGACGTTGTCGATACCGGGGAGGCCACCACTGTTCACGAGCTTGTGGACCTGGCCGAAGCACGCGGCCTGTGCCGGTGCGGCCTGGGCGGTGCTGGAGAAGCCGACCATGGCGAAAGCGGCAACTGCCCCTGCGACGAGAAAGCGCTTCATGATGCGTCCCTTCGGTTGGTGGGGTGCCTCTCTGCACCCGCTGACAGTCATTCCGTGAAGGGGGCGACCCCGGATGCACCGTGCCAAAGAATCTTTCCCGGCGCGGTCCGGGGAGAGCTGGTCGACGCTGCCCGGCTCAGGTCGCGTACGGCGATGGGGGCAGCGGGTGCGGCCAGTCCCCGCCGAGAACCCGGTCGACGTCGAGCACGATGACGACTCGCTCGGGGTTCTCGCGCGGCACGCGGTAGCGCTGCGCGTACCGCTGCTCGGCATCGCGCACGGATGCCGGGTCCTCCAGCACCCTCGTCGACCCTTCGAGGGTGATCCAACGACGGGCCTGCACCTGCGACAGCGCCGCCCGGCGGCCGGCGCGGGCCTGGACGACCTTGGCGCTGCTCCGACTCGCGATGACGCGCGCGACGAGCAGGTCGTCATCCCAGGTGAACCCCACCGGCACGACGTGCGGTGATCCGTCAGCCCGCAGGGTGGTCAACGTCGCGAGGTGCCGCTCCGTCATGAACTCCAGAGCGGCGAACGACAGGTGCGAAGGAGGGATGGCCACCGACCGAGTCTGTCACCAGCCGGGCCCTCAGGCGTCGACGCCCTCCAGGTGGAGGAGGAATCCCTGGGCCGGTGCCAGCACGGGCAGGGCCAACCCGACCTCGCCGAGTGCCGCCCCGCTGACGACGATCCCGTCGCCCAGCGCGGCATCCCACCACGCGGGTGGATGCACCTGGATCACGGCCGGCAACCCGGCTTCCGACCGCACCCGCACCCGGTAGCGACGCCCGGCATCCAACCCCCGCAAGGGCACGACCCCGGGTGCGACCCCGCGACCGGACACCGCCTGGACGACGCTGAACACCGCGGCCGACCGGTCAGGAGCCACGACCCCGCCGACGACGAGGGCCGGGTCCGGGTGGTCCGAGCGAACGGCATCCCCACCGTGCAGCAGCGGTCGCAGCTCGCGGTAGAGGGCCGACCACGCCCGCAGCGCGTCGAGTTCGTCGGCGCTGCACGTCGTGATGTCCCACTCCAGTCCCGCGTGCCCGCCGAGGGCGACGAGCATGCGCAGCGACAGGTCGAGGTGGCGGTGGGTGGTGTGCGCCGTCGGCGGGCCGATGTGCGTGCCCATCCGCTCGGGCGGCACGAGCAGCCCGGTCCAGCGCTGGATCGCCACCCGTTCGAGGGCGTCGTTGCAGTCCGAGGTCCACACCCGGTCGGTGCGCTCGAGCACGCCGAGGTCGACACGCGCCCCACCGCTGGAGCACGACTCGATCTCCAGACCCGGATGCCGCCGCCTGAGCTCGTCGAGGAGCCGGTAGGTCGCGCTCGTCTGGGCGTGCACGGCGGGCCGGTCCGTGCCGGAGCCGTCGGTGCGCACCACCTCGTGCAGGTCGCGGTTGTGGTCCCACTTGATGAAGTCGATGCCGTACTCCGCCACGAGCGAGCTCATCGCCTCCAGGACGTGCGCGAAGGCGTCGGGGTTCGCCAGGTCGAGCACGTGCTGGTGGCGCGAGGGCAGCGGCGCGCCCGCCACCGGGCCGAGCACCCAGTGCGGGTTGGCGCGCACGAGGTCGGAGTCGAGGTTGACCATCTCGGGCTCGAACCAGAGCCCGAACTCCATCCCCAGACCCTTGACGTGGTCGACGAGCGGGCTGAGCCCGTCGGGCCAGACCTCGTGCGACACCACCCAGTCCCCGAGGCCGCGGTGGTCGTCGCGTCGCGATCCGAACCAGCCGTCGTCGAGCACGAAGCGCTCGACGCCGATCGCCGCAGCCGTGTCGGCGAGGCGGCGCAAGTGGTCGAGGTCGGTCTGGAAGTAGACGGCCTCCCACGTGTTGAGCACGAGCGGCCGCGCGGTGGTGCGGTACCCCGGCTGGGCGCGCTGGTGGTGCACGAGGGCGCGGGTGATGCCGTCGAGCCCCTCGGTGGAGTGGACGAACACGACGCTCGGTGCCCGGTAGGTCTCCCCCGGCGCGAGCCTGACCTCACCGGGGGTCAGCGCCTCACCACCACCGAGCACGGCGGCGTGGGCGCCGGCACCCTCGGGCAGGCGCTCGACGAGGTGTTCGTGGTTGCCGCTCCACGCGACGTGGGTGGCCCACACCTCTCCGGAGCGGAAGCCGAAACCGGTGGTACCAGCGGCCATGAGGAGGGTCGCGTCGTGGCCGGTGCGCCCCCGACGACCGGTGCGCACCCACGTGCCGTCCGTGAGCGGGCGCCGCTGCGGCGCGCGCTCGCGGCACCAGCGGCCCGTGAGGTCGAGCACCTCGTCGGCGCGGGTCGGCAGGGGCAGCACGGCGCGCAGCGCCCCCACGTCGACGGGCTCACCCTCGGCGGCGGTGTTGGTCAGCTCGGTCTCGACGGTGAGCACCCCGTGCTCGTCGAGGCGGTAGCGCACGACCACGTCGAGACCGATGTCGGATGCCGTCGCACGCACCGTCGCGTCGTGGTCGCCGCCCTCGAGGGTGGCCACCCACCGAGGAGCGGTCCGTCCGCCGGCCCGGTGGACCTCCAGCGCCGGCGTGCCGAGCCAGCCCTGGCCCGACGTGGGCAGGACGGAGACGTGCCACGGGGCATCGGGCTGGTTGTGCGGGACGGGCGCGCCGGTGAGGTGCGCGAGGTCGCCGAGCACGGCATCCGGGAGGTCGGTGCCCCAGTGCACGACGTGCGGCAGGGCACCGCCCTCGTCCTGCGTGAGGACGAGGGCGGAACCAGCACCGCGAACGATGACCAGCGGTGTGCTCATCCCTTGGTCGAGCCGAGGGTGAGGCCGGCCACGAACTGCTTCTGCAGCACGAAGAAGACGATGAGCACGGGCAGGGCGACGATGATCGACCCGGCCGCCACGAGGTTGGTGTCGGCGAAGAACTGGCCGCGCAGGTTGTTCAGGGCGCTCGTGACGGGCAGCTTGTCACCCTTGGAGATGAGAACGGTCGCCCAGAAGAACTCGTTGTAGATCCAGGTGACCTGCAAGGTAGCCAGGGCCGCCATCGCCGGTCGCACCAGAGGCATGGTCAACTGCCAGTACTGGCGCCAGACGCTCGCGCCGTCGAGCTGAGCGGACTCGTAGATCTCGTACGGCAGCGTCTTCATGTAGTTGCTCAGCACGAACGTGCAGAACCCCATCTGGAAGGCGGTGTTGACCAGGATCAGCGCCCAGAAGCTGTTCAGCATCGTGCCGCCCTCGCTCATGAACGTCGGCAGCGGGATCTCGCGGAACATCTTGAACACGGGGATGAGCAGCGCCTGCGGGGGCAGCAGGTTGGCCGCCAGGAAGACCCCGAGCAGGGTGAGGTTGAAGCGGTAGGAGAACCGCGCCAGGACGAACGCGACCATCGAGGACAGGAAGAGCGTCAAGGACACCGCCGGGATGGTGATGAGCAGCGAGTTCTTCAGGTGCAGACCGAAGTTGCCGCGGTCCCAGGCGTTCTGGTAGTTCTCCAGCGTCCAGCCGCCGAAGGAGAGGTAGCCGTTGGTCTGCGTGTAGCTGTAACTGCGGAAGGAGTTGTACAGGGCCCACAGCAAGGGGAAGAGCCACAGCAGCGCGAGGATGAGCATGACGATCGTCGCGATGGTGCCGCGGCGCTTGTTCATCACCCCGCCCGCGCCCGTGTGGACGGACGGCTTGGCCGCGCCCGTGGTCGTGGCTGAGGTGGTCGTGGCGCTCATCGGCGCTCCTCCTGGAAGACGATGCGCAGGTAGATGGTGATGAAGACCGACGAGATGAGCATCATGATCACGGCGAGCGCCGAACCGAAGCCATACCGGGTGGCCTCGCCGATGACGTTCTGGGACACCAGGGCCGAGATGAGCTCGAGCCCGTTGCGGCCCTTGTTGATGATCCAGACGAGGTCGAACGCTCGCAGCGACTCGATGACGACGATGACCAGGACGATCAGGTTGATCGGCCGCATCACCGGAAGGATGACGTGGAAGAACGTCTTGACCTCGCCGGCCCCGTCGACGGCCGCTGCCTCACGCAGCGACGCGTCGACGCCCTTCAGGCCCGCCAGGTAGATGACCATGATGTAGCCGGTGTGCCGCCACGAGGTGGCGACGAGCACCGACCACAAATTGATGTCGGGGTCGCCGTACCAGTCGATTCTCGTGCCGAGCACGGCGTTGAGCAGGCCCTGGTCGGCGGAGTAGAACAGCTGCCAGATGAAGCCCACGAGGGCCATCGACAGGACCACCGGCAGGTAGAACGCAGTCTGGTAGAACCGGCTCCCGCGCATCTCGCGGTCGAGGACGACCGCGATGAGCATCCCGAGGATCGTCGGCAGGATGAACAGGAAGACCAACCAGATGAGGTTGTTCTGGATGGCGGGCCAGAACGGCGGGTAGATGGTGACGATGTCCTTGTAGTTCTGGGTACCGACCCACTCGATGCCGCTCAGCTTGAAGCCGTTCCACCTCGTGAAGGACAGGGCCACCGACGCGAGCGCCGGGAGCCAGACCAACCAGATGACGAACAGGGTGGGAACCCCGACCATCGCCATGACGACCAGGCGGTCGCGTGTGCTCTGTCGCTTCTCGACGCGGCGCGTGCTGCCCTTGCTGCGTCGTTTTGTCGTGGTGATGGCCATGGGGCTCCTCTCCTCGCTTCGTCCGTCAGCCGAGGATGGACGCGGCCTGCTGCTGGATGGACGTAGTGATCGAGTCGATGTTGTCGGGGTTCTTGATGAACTCCTGCAGCGATGCGGTGATGACGGTGTTCGCCAGGTCGGCGTTGGTGTCGCGGTCGAGGAACTGGGCGATCGACTTCGCGTTCTGGACCAGCTCGGCCGACTTCTTCTGCAGCTCGCCGTACTTCTCGGTGCTGGCACCGGAGTTGGCGGCGATGAACGGCGCGGACGCGTTGTTGTTCGCCGCGTCGGCCGCCTCGGCCGAGCCGAGCCACTTCGCGAAGGCCTTGGCCGGCTCCTGGTTCTCACTGCTGCCCGAGACGCAGAACCCGTCGATGGGTGCGTCGAGGGCGTCGTTGCCGATGGTGTCGTCGAGCGCCGGGAAGGTGAAGAAGTCGAGGTCGGCTGCGGCCTCCGGCGGCACGCCGTCGACGACGAAGGTGCCGAGCAGGTACATCCCGCACTCACCGTTGGCCATCGAGGTGGCGGCCTCCTGCCAGGTGCGGCCGAGCGAGTTCTCCTGCTGGTAGGGCAGCAGGGTCTTCCACGTGGCGAACACGTTGCGCACCTCGGGGCTGTCCCACTTCTGCTTGCCCTGGCACAGCTCCATGTGGAAGTCGTAGCCGTTCAGGCGCATGTTGAGCACGTCGAAGGTGCCCATCGGTGCCCAGGCGTCCTTGGCCGCGAAGGCGAACGGGGTGATGTTCTTGCCCTGCATGTCCTTCAGGAGGGCGTCGAAGTCGGCCCTGGTCGCGGGGGCGGTCCAGCCGTTCTTCTCGAAGACCGACTTCCGGTAGAACACGGCCCACGGGTAGTACTGGACCGGCACGAAGTACTGCTTGCCGTCGGGGGCGGTCGACGACTTCTTGAACGCGTCGCTGAGGCCGTCGATCGGCCAGACGTCGCTGATGTCGCTGATGAGGCCGTTCTCGGCGAACTGCGCCATGCGGTAGCCGGCAAACCAGGTGAAGACGTCGTCGGGCGTGCCCTGCAGGTAGGTGTTGATGCTCTCCTGGAAGGTGTTGTGGTCAACGGCGTTGGTCGTGACGGCCGCGCCCGTGTTCTTCGTGTAGGCGTCGGCCATGCCGATGAGGCGCTCGTAGCCCGGGCCCGAACCCTTGGCCTCGTTGATGCCGAAGGACACCGGGCCGGCCTTGGCGGAAGCCCCGCCGGATGCCACCGGGGCGGGGTCGCTGCCGCAGGCACCCAGGAGCGAAGCTCCTCCGAAGAGGGCCCCCGCGCCGATGGCGCCGCGCAGCAGGCTGCGCCGGTCGACGCCTCGCACGGAGGCGGGGAGGGTGCTCGAGAACTGTGCCTCACGCGAGGTCGGGCGTGCCATGGTGTCTCCTTTGACGGGGCTGTTCTGACAACTTCGATCAGAAACGAACATCTACGAACCTGAGTGTTCTGGCCAGAGGCAGCCGCTGTCAAGGGGTGTTGGTTACGGATTCGACACGATCGTCGCGCCCACCGTGCAACAAATCGCCCGTTGCGTACAGGAATCGGGCCGCTCCGGGCACCGAGGGCGGTTCGCCGAGTCGAGGGAGATTGGCTGTTGATAATTGTTGACAGATGTTTGTTCAAGGTCACAGACTGGCAACCATGCGTCAGTGGCCCGAGAACCGAATCGCCTTCGGCGGCGACTACAACCCTGAGCAGTGGCCCCGTGAGGTGTGGGTCGACGACCTGCGCCTGATGGCGCAGGCCGGCGTCAGCTTCGTCACGCTCGGCGTGTTCTCGTGGTCATGGCTCGAGCCCAGCAAGGGCGAGTACAGCTTCGACTGGCTCGACGACATCATGGACCTGCTCGGCGAGCACGGCATCGCCGTCGACCTCGCCACGGCGACCGCGACGCCCCCGCCCTGGCTCACCTCCGCCTATCCCGAGATCCTCCCCGTCGACCGGGAGGGCCACACCCTCTGGCCGGGCAGCCGCCAGTCCTGGTGTCCGTCCTCGCCGCTGTACCGGGAGTTCGCACTGGCCCTCACCGAGCGCCTCTCGTCGCGTTACCACGACCACCCGGCGCTCGCGATGTGGCACGTCTCCAACGAGTACGCCTGCCACAACCTGCCGTGCTACTGCGACACCTGTGCCGTCGCCTTCCGACGCTGGCTCGAGCAGCGCCACGGCACCCTCGAGGCGCTCAACGACGCCTGGGGCACGGCCTTCTGGAGCCAGCGCTACACCTCGTGGGACGACATCCTCCCGCCGCGCATCACGACGACGTTCGCGAACCCGACCCACGTGCTCGACTACTCACGCTTCGGCTCCGACACCCTGCTCGACTTCTACCGCAGCGAGTACGAGGTCATCCGCCGGCACTCCCCCGCCGTGCCGATCACGACGAACTTCATGACGATGAGCCAGTTCCGCCTCCTCGACTACCACGACTGGGCGCCGCACCAGGACGTCGTGAGCACCGACCACTACGTCGTCAACAGCCTCGAGCACCCCCAGGCCGAGCTGTCCTTCCACGGCGACCTCACCCGCGGGCTGGCCGGCGGTCGCCCGTGGATGCTCATGGAGCACTCGACGAGCGCGGTCAACTGGCAGCCCGTCAACCCCGCCAAGGTGCCGGGAGGGACGATCCTGGACTCCCTCGCCCACGTGGCCCGCGGCGCCGACACCCTGGGGTTCTTCCAGTGGCGCCAGTCGCGGTCGGGCTCGGAGAAGTTCCACTCGGCCCTGGTCCCCCACGCCGGTGAGGACAGCGACCGCTTCCGCGAGGTGTGCGAGCTCGGGGCGATCGCCGACCGGCTCGGCGAGGTCCTCGGCAGCCGTGTCGATGCCGACGTCGCGGTCCTCTGGGACTACGAGGCCCTGTGGGCCATGAGTGGCCCGTGCATGCCGAGCAGCGCCATCGACTACGCCACCGCGGGGCACACCATCCACCGGCTGCTGCGCGACCGCGGAGTCACCTGTGACGTCGTGCACCCCTCGGCCGACCTGTCGCGCTACCGCGTCGTCGTCGTCCCGACGCTCTACCTCGTGTCCGACGAGGATGCCGCGTCGATCGCCGCCGCTGCCGCCGCCGGCGCGCACGTGGTCGTGACCTACTTCTCCGGGATCAGCGACGCCAACGACCACGTCCGGCTCGGGGGCTACCCGGGGGCGTTCCGTGACCTGCTCGGCGTGCGCGTCGAGGAGTTCTTCCCGCTGAGGGAGCAGGAGGGCGTCGCGCTCTCGGACGGCGGCACCGGCTCGCAGTGGAGCGAGGACGCCACGGCCACCGACGCGCAGGTCGTCACGACCTACGCGAACGGGCCCCTCGCCGGACGTCCGGCCGTGACCCGTCGGGACGTCGACGCCGGGGTCGCCTGGTACCTGGGCACCCTCCCCGACGACGCCTCCCTCGGTTCCCTGCTGGACACCGTCCTGCGCGAGTCGGGCGTCGAGTCGGTGGTGCGCACCTCGCCGGGAGTGGAGGTCGTGCGACGCCGATCCGACTCCGGCAGCTGGTTGTTCGTGCTGAACCACACCGACGACGCATGCCAGGTCACGGCATCCGGCCACGACCTCGTGTCGAGCACCGACGTCGGGCCGACACTCCACCTGTCGCCGCGCACCGCGGCCGTGGTGCGGGAGGGGTGAGCGTGCTCGCCAGCCAGCGCCGTTCCGCCATCCTCGCGCTCGTCGAGGAAGCGGGCGCCGCGCGGGTGTCCGAGCTCGTGGACCAGCTCGGCGTGTCGGACATGACCGTGCGCCGCGACATCGAGCGCCTGGACGCCGAGGGGCTGCTCGAGCGGGTGCACGGCGGCGCCATCGCCCTGCTGCCACGGGCCGCCGACGAGCCCGGCTTCAGCGCGAAGTCCTCGCTGATGACCGCGGAGAAGCACGCCATCGCGCTGGCAGCGGCTGCCCTCGTCGAGCCCGGGGCCACCATCGGGATCTCCGCCGGGACGACGACGTACGAGTTCGCCCGGGCCATCCGCAACATGCCCGCCCTCACGGTGGTGACGAACTCCGTGCCGGTCGCCCAGCTGCTCCACGAGGGCAGCGGCAACCACGTGGTCGTGCTCACCGGTGGGGTGCGCACCCCGTCCGACGCCCTCGTCGGGCCGGTCGCCGTGTCCGCGCTGAAGGGCCTGCACGTCGACCGCCTCTTCCTCGGTGCCCACGGCATCGACCGCAACGCCGGGCTCACCACCCCCAACCTCGTCGAGGCCGAGACCAACCGCGCCCTCGT
>NZ_DAORSO010000019.1:11283-27370 GCF_035443565.1 Ornithinibacter sp.
CGCCCCCTGCCCGAGCGGGCCGCCGCCGGGCACCTGCGCTACGACGCGCTCGTCGGCGACTGGGTGGCGGTCGCCGGCCACCGGATGAACCGCACGCTGCTGCCACCGCGCGACGAGTGCCCGCTGTGCCCCTCCGGCCGCGGCAGCATCGCGACCGAGATCCCCGACTCCGACTACGACGTCGTGGTCATCGAGAACCGCTTCCCCTCCTACGCCCCCGTCGCGGTGGACGACGCCCCTGGTGAGGACCCCTTCGAGCACCGGGCCGCGCTGGGCCGCACCGAGGTGGTGTGCTTCACGAGCGAGCACGACACGAGCTTCCGGTCGTTGTCACCGCGCCGAGTGCGCACGGTCATCGACGCCTGGGCCGATCGCACCGCCCGGCTCTCGCAGATCCCCGAGGTCGAGCACGTGTTCTGCTTCGAGAACCGTGGCCCGGAGATCGGCGTCACCCTGCACCACCCGCACGGTCAGATCTACGCCTACCCCTACCTGCCGACCCGCAGCCGCGAGATCCTGGCGCAGGCGCAGGCGCACCACACCCGCACCGGCCGCCTGCTCGGGTCCGACCTGCTGCGCGCGGAGCAGGCCGACGGCTCGCGCATCGTCATCAGTGGCACCCACTGGACCGCCTACGTGCCCTACGCGGCCCGCTGGCCGGTCGAGGTCCACCTCGCCCCGCACCGCGACGTGCCGGACCTGGTCGCCCTCGACGACGCCGAGCGTGACGACCTCGCCACGGTCTACCTCGACCTGCTGGATCGCCTCGACCGCTACCACCGCACCGAGGACGACGGCCCCGTCGCACTGCCCTACATCGCCGCCTGGCACCAGGCCCCGGTGCGCCAGGGCCGCGACGTCTCGCGCCTGCACCTCCAGGTGGTCTCGGTGCTGCGCTCGCCGGGAACGCTGAAGTACCTCGCCGGGTCCGAGAGCGGCGTCGGCGGCTGGGTCAACGACGCCCGACCCGAGGCGATCGCCGCGCGACTGCGCTCCCTCGGCGGCTGAGCCCACCGACTCAGGCGCCCTGCCACGAGCGGTCTGCGGCGAGCGCGCGCACGACCTCGACGAGCATGTCGCGTTCGAGCACCTTGATCCGTTCGTGCAGGGTCTCGACGGTGTCGTCGTCCTCGACGCGCACCGCCCGCTGGTCGATGATCGCCCCCGTGTCGACGCCTGCGTCGACCCAGTGGCACGTGCACCCCGTGACCCGCACGCCGTGCGCCATCGCGTCACGCACCCCGTGGGCGCCGGGGAAGCTCGGCAGCAGCGCCGGGTGCGTGTTGATCACCCGGTGGCGGGCCAGCACCGTGGGGCCCAGCACCTTCATGAAGCCCGCCGACACGACGAGGTCGGGGACGGCATCCGAGATCAGGCGCGCCAGCGCCTCGTCCCAGTCGGCGCGGGTCGTGTAGTCGGGAACGCGGCAGACGAACGTCGGGATGCCGTTGCCCACCGCGCGCTCGAGGCCGAGGGTGCCGTCGCGGTCGGCCCCGACGGCGACCACCCGGAACGGGGCGCCGGGCTCTGCGGCGGCGTCGATGAGGGCCTGCAGGTTGCTCCCCGAGCCGGAGACGAGGACGACCAGGCGCAGGGGGTGGGTCATCGCCGCAGGGTCCAGGCGTCGCGCAGCACGGCGACCAGTGCGCCGAGGGACAGCTCGAGGAAGAGGGCGAACAACAGGCTCAGGTCGGGTGCACCCACGGCCGACAGGCGGAACTGCCCGGCGGCACCGCCTGCGACGAGGTCGAGGGCGACCACGACCACCGCCGTCACCGCGCACGCCGACAGCGCGGCCGCGGCCTTGGTGCGCAGCCGTGACAGCCGGGCGACCTCACGCAGCGCACGCCGGCCGATGAACGACCCCACGCCCACGACGAGGAGCACGCTGAGCGCCACGAACCACGGGAAGGCTCCGGGCTGCGGCAGGGCTGCGAGCACCGGGACCATCGGCAGCAGGCCACCCTCGGAGCCCGACCAGGTGACGGCGCCCCCCTCGACGACCTGGAACCCCGGGCCTGCGAGGAAGGAGATGACCCACACCGCGATGTTGGGCAGGTAGGCGAGCTGGGCCAGGGCCAGCACCACGCTGCCGACGCCCGCAGCACCGACCTCCGCGGAGATGGTGGACACCTCCCCCCACGACAGGGCCACGGCGCTCAGGACGACGACGGCTGCCACGGCGAACAGCGCCCGCACACCCGCCATCCCCGGGCGGATGCCGCGACGGACCAGGTCAGGGACGCGATCGGGGTTCAGCACCGGTCCGAGGACGTCGGGTTCGTCGCGCACGAGGGGGCGCACGGCCAGGGCGGCGGACAGCAGCGGTACGAGGACCAGCGGGAGGGCGAGGCTGAGCGCGGAGACCGAGAACGCGCCCGGGATGCTGAGCCCGACCGCTGCGGCGACGGCGACGGCGTACCCGCCCCACCACGCACCCAGCGCGGTTGCGAGCGGGGCGGGGAGCAGTCCGTGCCAGTGCTCGCCCTCGGTGGTGACCTCCGCCAACGCCTCGCGGGCGCCGCGTCGGGCCACGATCACGAGCAGGGCCAGTGCCAGCAGCGGCACGAGGGAGAGTGCGATCGGCCCCACCGAGAGGTGGGCCCCCGAACTGAGCAGCCAGAACGCTGCGCCGGTGCCGACGGCCTGCCACAGGGTGCTGCCGTCGATCGGGTCGGTGAGCCAGGCCAGCACCACCGGTGCGAGCACGACGAGCAGGGAGGCCAGCCCCGTCACCAGCCCGACGACGGCTGCGCGCCACCACGGTGCGGGCTCAGCGGTCTCGATGGTGTCCGGGGTCGAGCCGTCGGTGGGCTCGGCATCGTCCCCGGGGTCGGTGGAGCCGGGGAAGGCGGAGCGGAGGCGGTCGACGACAGTCATCGGCACCAGTGTGCGCGAGGGCCGCCCGACAGTTGCAGTGCAACGCCGAGCGGCCCTCGAACTCGTGTGAATCAGGCCTGGAGGGACTGCATGATCTCTCGCATCAGCTGGGCCGCCTCGGACGGCGTCTTGCCGACCTTGACCCCGGCCGCCTCGAGGGCGTCCTTCTTGGCCTGGGCCGTGCCCGACGAGCCCGACACGATCGCGCCTGCGTGGCCCATCGTCTTGCCCTCGGGGGCGGTGAAGCCCGCGACGTAGCCGACGACCGGCTTGGTGACGTGGTCCTTGATGTAGGCCGCGGCCCGCTCCTCGGCATCGCCACCGATCTCGCCGATCATGACGATGGCGTCGGTGTCGGGGTCGTTCTGGAACGCCTCGAGGCAGTCGATGTGGGTGGTGCCGATGATCGGGTCACCGCCGATGCCGACGCCCGTGGAGAACCCGAAGTCCCGCAGCTCGTACATCATCTGGTAGGTCAGGGTGCCCGACTTCGACACCAGCCCGATGCGGCCGGGGCCGGAGATGTCGGCCGGGATGATGCCCGCGTTGGCGGCACCGGGGCTGATCAGACCCGGGCAGTTCGGCCCGATGATGCGGGTCGTGCCCTTGTCCTTGGCGTAGTTGTAGAACTCCGCGGTGTCCTTGACGGCGACGCCCTCGGTGATGACGACGGCGAGCGGGATGCCGGCGTCGACGGCCTCGAGGGCGGCGGCCTTCGTGAAGGCGGCGGGCACGAAGATGACGCTGACGTCAGCCCCGGTCTGCGCCATCGCCTCGGCGACGCTGCCGAACACGGGGACGGTCGTTCCGCCCTCGAACTCGACCGTGGTGCCGGCCTTGCGGGGGTTGACGCCGCCGACGACGTCGGTGCCGGAGCGCAGCATCCGCTGCGTGTGCTTCATGCCCTCGGAGCCGGTCATGCCCTGGACGATGACCTTGGAGTCTGCGGTGAGGAAGATGGCCATGGGTTGTCTACGTCTCTCTTCGCGCTCGGGTGGGTCAGGCCTGGGAAGCCAGCTCGGCGGCACGGCGCGCGGCGCCGTCCATCGTGGCCTCGATGATGACTCGGGGGTGGTTGCGCTCCGCGAGGATGCGCCGACCCTCCTCGACGTTGTTGCCGTCGAGGCGGACGACCAGCGGGCGGTCCTCCTCGTCGCCGAGGGCGTCGAGCGCCCCGACGATGCCGTTGGCGACGGCGTCACAGGCGGTGATGCCGCCGAAGACGTTGACGAAGACGCTCTTGACCTGCGGGTCGGACAGGATGATGTGCAGCCCGTCGGCCATGACCTGGGCGCTCGCGCCGCCACCGATGTCGAGGAAGTTGGCGGGCTTCTGGCCACCGAACTCCTCGCCGGCGTAGGCCACGACGTCGAGGGTGCTCATGACCAGTCCCGCACCGTTGCCGATGATGCCGACCGAGCCGTCGAGCTTGACGTAGTTGAGGTCCTTCTCCTTGGCAGCGGCCTCCAAAGGGTCGGTCTCGGCCTTGTCCTCGAGCGCCTCGTGCTCCGGGTGGCGGAAGAAGGCGTTCGCGTCGAGCGAGACCTTGCCGTCCAGCGCCACGATGTCGCCGTCCTCGGTGCGCACGAGGGGGTTGACCTCGACGAGGGTGGCGTCCTCGTCGCGGTAGACCGCCCAGAGGGTCTTGAGCACGGGCTCGATCTTCGCGGCGGTCTCGGCGTCGAAGCCGGCCTGCTCGACGATCTCGCGGGCCTTGGCGTCGTCGATGCCGACGTTGGGGTCGACGGCGACGCGGGCCAGGGCGTCCGGGCGCTCGACGGCGAGCTGCTCGATGTCCATGCCGCCCTCCTTGGAGCACATGGCCAGGTAGGTGCGGTTCGCGCGGTCGAGCAGGATCGAGAAGTAGTACTCCTCGTCGATGCGGGCGCCCTGGGCGATCATCACCTGGTGCACGGTGTGGCCCTTGATGTCCATGCCGAGGATCGCACTGGCGTGCTCCTGCGCCTCGTCGGCGGTCTTCGCGACCTTGACGCCGCCGGCCTTGCCGCGGCCCCCGACCTTGACCTGGGCCTTGACCACGGTCACCCCGCCACTGGCCGCGCCGATGCGCTCGGCCGCCTCACGGGCCTGTTCAGGTGTCGTGGCGACGGCCCCGGCGAGCACGGGCACACCGTGCTTCTCGAACACGTCACGGGCCTGGTACTCGAAGAGATCCACGGGGCGATCCGTCCTTGCTGTTGGCAGTAGGTGGTCCGGTGGGGAGCCTAACGGGGTCAGCACCCTCATGGGCAGCCGAGGTCTGCTCCGGGCGCTGGGTGGGACGCTTCTCACGCTGGAAGGTCAGGGTCCGCGACGACCGGTGCGGGCGGCATCCGCGCCCTACAGTGGAGGAGCCATGGCGAACTCCCTGCGGCCGGTGGCCGACCCCGAGCAGGACACCACCCCCACGGGGCTGTCGGTGATGGGTCGTGCGCGGGCCACCGTGGATGCCGTGGCAGGGCTCTCGCGGGCGGCGCTGGACCCCGCGGTGCTCGCCGGCTGCGCCGTGGAGGCTGCGTGGATGACGGCCCACGTCGCGACGTGGCCGCTCGGCCTGGTCGGCAGTCGCGCGTCGCGCACCGGGCCGGCGTACCGGCTCGAGCACCTGCCCCCCGTGCAACGCGGCCTGCTCGTCTCCAACATCGAGGCCGCCGGCACCCCGATCCTGCTCGTCCACGGCATCGTCAGCAACCGGTCGATCTTCACGCTGCTGCGGCGCGGGCTGACCCGTCGGGGGTTCTCGAACGTCTTCGCGATGAACTACTCGACGATCCTCACCGACGTGCGGTCCGCGGCAGCCGGCCTCGGGGCCGAGGTCGAGCAGATCGTCGCCGAGACCGGCTTCGAGCGCATCCACATCATCGGGCACAGCCTCGGCGGGCTCATCGCCCGCTACTACGTCACCCGGCTCGGCGGGGACGCCCGGGTGCACACCCTGGTCACCCTGGGCACGCCCCACACCGGCACGTATGCCGCCTACGCCGTGCCGACCCGGCTGATGGAGCAGATGCGGCCCGGCAGCGGGCTCATGCGCGAGCTCGCCCGCCCCGTGCGGGGCTGCCGCACCAGGTTCATCTCCTACTGGTCGGACACCGACCTCGCGATCGTGCCGCAGCGGGCCGCGGCCCTGCGCCACCAGGACCTGAGCGCCCGCAACGTGCGCCTCCACGGCGCGGGGCACCTGACGCTTCCGATGCTCGGCGAGGTCGTGCACGGCATCTCGACCGCCCTGGCGCATCTGGATGCCGACGGCAGCACGTTGCGCTCGGGCGTCACCCCTCTCGTCCGCGACGAGTGACGGCCCGCCGCCCGCGGTCGTGACGGGGATCACGGGCGGGCCAAAAGCCCACGTCAGGGGTGTGCGGCGACCGCGCGCGCGTAACTGAAGGGGCCGGGGTGTGGACGCGGAATTTGTATCACGGAATGGTCACGGTAGGGTGAGGCAAGCCCAGTTTCCCCTGACCCTTGAGGACCCTCTTGAGTTCTTCGTCCTATCAAGGGCGTCACTATGCCGGTCGGCACCGTCCGGCTCGCAGTGCGCGCCTGCCTCGAGCCCTGAGCTCGAGCTTCGTGCTCCCGACGGCCGCGGCTGCCGCGCTCATGGTGACGACAACCGGCGCCACGATGGCCGAGTCGGCGGTTCCGGTCGCGGCCCCGCTGACGCTCGACCTCTCTGGAGCGCAGTCGGAGACGGCGCGCACGGAGCAGGCTGCTGACGAGGCAACGGTCATCGACCTCGCGGTGCGCCGACAGGACTCCTCGATGCAGACGGCAGCCCTCCAAGGTCGTGTCGAGGCCAAGGATCGCGCTGCCCGCGACGCCAAGCGCAAGGCGGCCGCCAAGGCGAAGGCCCGGGCCGAGGCAGAGCGCAACGGCAAGAAGTGGGTCAAGGCGATCCGCACCGGCCGCCACACCTCCGACTTCGGCCCCCGCTGGGGCCGCAACCACAACGGCATCGACGTGGCGGCGCCGGTCGGCACCCCGCTGTACGCGATGTCCAAGGGCACGGTCGTCCACGCCGCCTACAGTTCCGTCGCCGGCAACAAGGTCGAGATCAAGTACTGGGACGGCACGTCGTCGACGTACCACCACATGAGCCGGATGGACGTCAAGGCGGGCCAGAGCGTCATGCCCGGCGACGTCGTGGGCGCCGTGGGCAACACCGGGCGTTCGTTCGGGGCGCACCTGCACCTGGAGATCCACCCCGGTGGCGGCGACCCGATCAACCCCTTCCCCTGGCTGAAGAAGAAGGGCATCCTCGTCGGCTGACGAGGATGATCTCCTAGAGCTTCTCGAGCGGGGCGTAGCGCAGCACGAAGCGCTTGACCCCGAGCTCTCCGCCGAAGTCCACCTCGGCCTGCGTCTTGTCACCCTCTCCGAGGGTGCGCACGACGGTGCCCAGGCCATAGCTGTCATGGGTCACCCGGTCCCCCGCCGACAACGCGATGACCGGCCGGTTGCCCGGCGATCGCACGCCCGGACGAGCGGCGAGGGTCGCGACGGCCGGACGCTGGTCCCGACGCCCCACGGCAGCCGCCCCGGAGAGCTCGCGCTCCCACTGGAGCAGTTCAGCGGGGATCTCGTCGAGGAAGCGTGACGGCGGGTTGTACTGCGGCGCTCCCCACGCCGAACGCACTGCTGCCCGCGACAGGTGCAGCCGCTCACGGGCCCGGGTGATCCCGACGTAGGCCAGTCGGCGCTCCTCCTCGAGCTCCTTGGGGTCGGCCAGGCTGCGCATGTGCGGGAAGGTGCCGTCCTCCATGCCGGTGAGGAAGACGACGGGGAACTCCAGCCCCTTGGCCGTGTGCAGGGTCATCAGGGTCACCACCCCGGCCGCCTCGGCCTCCTCGGTGTCGGGGATCTCGTCGGCGTCGGCCACGAGTGAGACCTGCTCGAGGAAGTCCTCGAGGGCGATGACCTCGCCGGTCTCGCGGCGCGCCTCGTCGAACTCCTGGGCGACGGCGACGAGCTCGGCGAGGTTCTCGACGCGCGTCTCGTCCTGCGGGTCGCGGCTCTCGCGCAGCTCGGCGACGTACCCCGAGCGGTCGAGGACGGCCTCGAGCAGGTCGGCCACGCCGGCATCCTCGTCATCACGCACGTGCCCGAGGCTCTCCAGGAGAGTGGTGAACCCCTTGATGGCGGTCACCGACCGGGTGGCGATGCCGGGGGCGTCCTCGGGGCGGCCAAGCGCCGCCACGAACGGGATCCGCTCGCGCTCGGCGAGGGCGCTGACACACGCCTCGGCCCGGTCGCCGATGCCGCGCTTGGGCACGTTGAGGATGCGGCGCAGGTTCACCGTGTCGGTCGGGTTGGACAGCACCCGCAGGTAGGCCAACGCGTCCTTGACCTCGCGGCGCTCGTAGAACCTCGTGCCACCGACCACCTTGTAGGGCAGGCCGACGCGCACGAAGACCTCTTCCAGGGCCCGGGACTGGGCGTTGGTGCGGTAGAAGACCGCGACGTCGCGTGGCCGGATGCCGTGCTCGTCACCCAGTCGGTCGATGGTGCGCGCCACGAACGACGCCTCGTCGTGTTCGTTGTCGCCGACGTAGCCGACGATGCGCGCGCCGTCGCCGCTCTGGCTCCACAGGTTCTTCTCGCGCCGCTTCTCGTTGCGGGCGATGACCGCGTTGGCAGCCCGCAGGATGGTCTGGGTGGAGCGGTAGTTCTGCTCCAGGAGGATGGTGCGAGCGTCGGGGTAGTCGACCTCGAACTCCTCGATGTTGCGGATCGTCGCCCCCCGGAAGGCGTAGATCGACTGGTCGGCGTCACCGACGACGACGAGCTCGCTGGGTTCGACGCCGTGCTCGGCGCGGGTGCTCTCGGAGCCGACGAGCTCACGGATCAGCTGGTACTGCGCGTGGTTGGTGTCCTGGTACTCGTCGACCATGACGTGCCGGAAGCGCCGTCGATAGTGCTCGGCCACGTCGGGGAAGGCCTGGAACATGTGGACCGTGGTCATGATGAGGTCGTCGAAGTCCATGGCGTTGGCCTGACGCAGGCGGCGCTGGTACATCGAGTAGGCCTCGGCGAGCACCTGCTCCTGGTGCGGGCTGGCTTCGCCCGTGCGACTCGCGAAGGTCTCCTCGTCGACGAGTTCGTTCTTGAGGTTGGACACCTGGTGGCTGAACGAGCGCGGGTTGTAGCGCTTGGGGTCGAGGTCCATGTCGCGCAGGACCATCGACATCAGGCGCTGCGAGTCCGCGGCGTCGTAGATCGAGAAGGTCGAGCGCATGCCCACCTTGTCGGCCTCGCGGCGCAGGATGCGCACGCAGGCACTGTGGAAGGTCATCACCCACATCGCCTTGGCCCGTGGCCCGACGAGAGCGGACACCCGCTCGCGCATCTCGGCGGCGGCCTTGTTGGTGAACGTGATCGCGAGGATCTGACCCGGTTGCACCCCGCGGGCAGCCAGGAGGTACGCGATGCGCTGGGTCAGCACCCGGGTCTTGCCCGACCCGGCACCGGCGACGATCAGCAGCGGCCCACCCTCGTGGAGCACGGCTTCGCGCTGCTGCGGGTTCAGGCCGACGAGCAGCTCCTCGGGGTCGGTGCGCACCGGCCCCCGCTCCAGGGCGTCGGGGCCGCCGTCAGGCCCACGCCCGGCAGCGGCGGCCTGGGCCCACGTCGGAACCCCGGCGGCGTCGACCTTGGCAGGGTCGAACTCACCGAAGTCGAGGCCGTCGAAGAGAGTGCTCATGTCGGGTCAACCCTACGTCCCCCCGCTGACGGCATACGGTGTCGGTCATGGCCTCGCGCAAGGGTGAGTTCGGGGAACCCGTCGTCCTCGACGTCGAGGGCTTCGACGTGCGGGTGTCCAGTCCGCAGCGGGTCTACTTCGCGGCCCGTGGCGAGACCAAGCTCGACCTCGTGAACTACTACCTGTCCGTCGGCGACGGCATCGTGCGGGCCCTGCGCGAGCGACCCTGCATGTTGCACCGCTTCCCGGACGGGGTGAGTGGGCCGAAGGTCCACCAGAAGCGCCTGCCCCGGGGCGCCCCGCCGTGGGTCGAGACGGTGCGGTTGCACTTCCCGCGCTACGGCCTGCACGCCGACGAGCTGTGCGTGACCCGCCTGGCCGACGTGGCCTGGGCCGTGCAGATGAGCACCGTGGAGTTCCACCCGTGGAACAGCCGGCGGGCCGACACCGAGAAGCCGGACGAGTGGCGCATCGACCTCGACCCGATGCCGGACGCTCCGTTCTCGCGCGTGCGACGCGCGGCGCAGGTCACGCACGAGGTGCTCGACGAGCTCGGCGCCGTGGGGTGGCCCAAGACCAGTGGCGGGTCGGGCCTGCACGTGTACGTGCGGATCGCTCCCGACCACGGGTTCGGCGACGTGCGCAGAGCAGCCCTCGCCTTCGCCCGCGAGGTCGAACGCCGCCTGCCCGACGACGTGACGACCACCTGGTGGCGCAAGGACCGCGACCCCGGCGCAGTCTTCATCGACTACAACCAGAACGCCCGCGACCACACCATCGCCGCCGCGTACTCGGTTCGCGGCAACGCCACCGGCACGGTGTCGACGCCGATCCGCTGGGACGAGGTCGACGACGTCGAGCCACGAGAGCTCACCATCGCCACCGTCCCGGCCCGGTTCGCAGCCCTCGGCGACCTGCACGCCGGCATCGACGACGCGGTGTTCGACCTCGCCCCGCTCCTGGAGTGGGCCGATCGTGACGAGGCGCAGGGGGCATTGCCGCCTCCCGAGCCCGAGGACGACACGGGCCGGCCCTGATGGACCTCGTCGTCCCGCCGGGCCCGGGCGTTCCCCAGGGCTTGACGATCCCCGCCGGTGAGATCGTCGAGCGGTTCTCCCGCTCGCAGGGGCCCGGGGGGCAGGGGGTGAACACCGCTGACAGCCGCGTCGAGATCGAGCTCGACGTCGTGACCTGTCCGGCGTTCACCGACACCCAGCGCCAACGGGTGCTGCGGGCCCTGGACTCGCGACTGGTCGGGGGCCGCCTGCTCGTCGTCGCCGCCTCCGAGCACCGCCAGCAGCGGCGCAACCGGGTGGCCGCCCGCGAGCGGATGGCTGACCTCCTGCGCACCGCGATGGCCCCTCCCCCGGCTCCTCGCCGCGCCACCCGCCCCACCCGCGGCTCGACGGAACGCCGCCTCACCGCCAAGCGGCACCGGGGCGAGACGAAGGCGAAACGCGCGCGACCGGCATCCGACGCCTGACCCGCACCGCCCGGCATCCGGGCACGGGAACGAGCAGTGGATGCCGCGTCGCCGGACGGCGATCGGCCCGCCTGCCGGAGCAGACGGGCCGATCGAGTGGTGCTAGGTGGCCGTGAGGCCGTGGCTCACTTGGTCAGCGGGCCGAGCACCGGGTCGTTCGCGTAGGCCTCGGCGGCGTTCGCCTTGGTGACGATGACCGGCTCGAGGAGGTTGGCCGGGACGACCTTGACGCCGTTGTTGTAGGACGTGGTGTCGGTGATCGTGGGCTCCTCACCCTTCTGGAGGGCGACGACCATCGCGATCGTCTCCTCGACGAGCTTGCGGGTGTCCTTGTTGATCGTGGAGAACTGCTCGCCCGCCATGATCGACTTGACCGACTCGACCTCGGAGTCCTGACCGGTGACGACCGGGATCGGCTTGCCGGCGGCCTTGACCGAGGTGATGATCGCGCGGGCCAGGGTGTCGTTGGGCGACAGGACGCCGTCCAGCGCGGTGGACCCGGTGTAGGAACCGGCGAGGAGGGTGTCCATGCGCTTCTGCGCGTTCTCGGCCTTCCAGCCCTGGGTGACGGCCTGCTCGAAGGTCGTCTGACCGGACACGACCTTCAGGGTGCCGTCGTCGATCTTCGGCTTGAGCACCTCCATGGCGCCGTCGAAGAACACCTTCGCGTTGTTGTCGTCAGGCGAACCGGCGAACAGCTCGATGTTGTACGGGCCGGCCGGCTTCTTCATGGCGAGACCGTCGAGCAGGGCCTGACCCTGCAGCTGGCCGACCTTGAAGTTGTCGTAGGCGATGTAGTAGTCGACGTCGGCCGTGTTCGTCAGGAGACGGTCGTAGGCGATGACGGTGGCGCCGGAGTCCTTGGCCGCCTTGAGCTGGGTGCCGAGCTGCGCGCCGTCGATGGCACCGACGACGATGACCTTCGCACCCTTGGTGATCATGGCCTGGATCTGGTTCTGCTGCTCGGAGACGCCGCCGTTGGCGAACTGCACGTCGCCCTTGAAGCCGGCCGCGGTGAGGCCCTCGTTGAACAGGTTCTCGGCGAGGACCCAGTTCTCCGAGGTCTTCTGCGGAAGGGCGATGCCGATGGCGGAGTCAGCGGGGAAACCGCCGGCTGCCGCGGTCGAGCCGGAACCCGATGCCTCGGGGGTGGCCTCCTCGGTGCGGCCGCAGCCGGTGAGAGCCAGACCCAGCGCCGCGGTGACGGCGACGGCCTTGGTGAGTGATCGCATGGTTCTTCTTTCTGTGGGGTGCGTTCGCGTGAACGCGGGTGATGTGGTGTCAGGTACTGCGCGGGTCGGATGCCGGGTCGCGGCGACCGAGGTGGGTTACATCAGCCTTCGGTCTTGACGACCGTGGAGGTGTCGGTCACCGCAGCGGACGCGGGGTTACCGGCATCCACGGCGGTGGGTGCGGCGGGGGCGGCTGCGGCCTTGTTGCGCGTGAGCAGCCCGGTGATCGAGGGCTTGCCCTGCGACTTGTTGTAGACGTCGAACGCGACGGCGATGAGCAGCACCAGACCCTTGATGACCTGGGTACGGTCAGCGCCGATGCCGAGCAGCTGGAGACCGTTGTTGAGCACGGCCATGACGAGGCCACCGACGATGGACCCGACGACGGTGCCGACACCGCCGGTGACTGCTGCGCCACCGATGAACACGGCGGCGATCGCGTCGAGCTCCCAGCCGACACCGTCGAACGGACCGGAGGCGTTGGAGCGGGCGACGAACATCATGCCGGCCAGCGAGGCGAGCACCGCCATGTTGGCCATGACGAAGAAGTTGACCTTCTTCGACTTCACACCGGAGAGCTCAGCCGCGTGCCGGTTGCCACCGACGGCGTAGATGTGCCGGCCGAGGATCATCTTGTTGGCCAGGAAGCCGTAGCCGATGACGAGCGCGACGAGGATCAGCCCGGAGACCGGGAAGCCCTTGCGCCCGGAGGCGATGATCATCATGACGCCCATGATCACCGCGGAGATGAGTGCCAGCCGCGTCCACATGACCCACGCCTCTTCGACGTCGGCGCCGATCTTGTTGAGCTTGGCGCGGCTGCGCAGGGCGCCGACGATGATCGCGGCGCACCCGGCAAGGCCGAGAAGCAGGGTGAGGTTGTTGTAGCCGGTGTTCGGGCCCCACTCGGGCAGCGAGCCGGCACCGATGACCTGGAAGCCCTCGGGGACGGGGACGGTGTTGGACTTGCCGATCCACTGGTTGAGGCCGCGGAAGATGAGCATGCCGGCCAGGGTCACGATGAACGCGGGGATGCCGACGTAGGCGACCCAGAGGCCCTGCCAGGCGCCACACAGGGCACCGACGCCGATGCCGAGGAGGATGGCCACGGGCCAGGGCAGGCCCCAGTCGGTGATCGCCAGGGCGACGACGATGCCGACGAACGCGGCGATCGACCCGACCGACAGGTCGATGTGGCCGGCAATGATGACGAGCACCATGCCGATGGCCAGGACGAGCACGTACGCGTTGCCCTGGATGATGTTGTTGACGTTGTCCGGGGTGAGGGTGAGGCCACCGGTGCGCCACTGGAAGAACGCGATGAGGGCGATCAGGGCAAAGATCATGCCCAGCTGGCGGGAGTCTCCGCCAACGATCTTCTTGATGACATTCATGTCTCGCGGGTCCTGTCTGTCGTCAGGAGGCCACGGACGCGGTGGTCCGGGCCTTCGTCATCAGCTTCATGAGGGATTCCTGGTTGGCTTCCGCCTTGTCGAGCACACCGGTGATCTGCCCCTCGAAGAGGGTGTAGATCCGGTCCGAGAGGCCGAGCAGCTCGGGCAGCTCGGAGGACACGACGATGACGCCCTTGCCCTCGTCGGCCAGCCGCTGGATGATCCCGTAGATCTCGTACTTCGCCCCGACGTCGATGCCGCGGGTCGGCTCGTCGAGGATGAGCAGGTCAGGCTCGGTGAACAGCCACTTGGCGAGCACGACCTTCTGCTGGTTGCCACCGGACAGCTTCGAGACACCCTCGTCGACGTTGGGAGCCTTGGTGCGCAGGTTGACCCGGTACTCCTCGGCGTAGCGGTACTCCTCGCTCGCGTTGACCACCAGTCCCTGGGTGATGCGCTCGAGGTTGGCCGAGACCGTCGTCGTCTTGATGTCGTCGAGCAGGTTCACACCGAGGGTCTTTCGGTCCTCGGTGACGTAGGCGATGCCCTCGTGGATGGCATCGGCGACGTGGTGCAGGACGAGGTCCTTGCCGTCCTTGGTGATCGTTCCGCCCAGCACGGTGCCGTACGAGCGACCGAAGATGCTGCGCATCAGCTCGGTGCGGCCAGCGCCCATGAGGCCGGCGAACCCGACGATCTCACCGCGGCGGACGACGAAGGAGCTGTCCTTGCAGACGAGTCGGTCGGCCCGGGTCGGGTGCTGGACGCGCCAGTTCTTGACCTCGAAGAAGACCTCACCGATCTTCGGGGTGTGCTCGGGGAAGCGCGACTCGAGGTCGCGGCCGACCATGCCGCGGATGATCCGGTTCTCGTCGACACCACCCTCGTCGACGCGAAGGGTCTCGATCGTCTTGCCGTCGCGGATGATCGTGATGGCGTCGGAGATCTGCTCGATCTCGTTGAGCTTGTGGCTGATCATGATGCAGGTGATGCCGCGCTGACGCAGCCCGTCCATGATCTGCAGCAGGTGCTGCGAGTCCCCTTCGTTCAGGGCGGCGGTGGGCTCGTCGAGGATGAGGAGCTTGACCTCCTTGGACAGTGCCTTGGCGATCTCGACGAGCTGCTGCTTGCCGACGCCGATGTCCTTGGTCTTGGTGAGCGGATCCTCGGACAGCCCCACCCGCTCCATGAGCTCGGCAGCCATCTGGCGGGTCGCGAACCAGTCGATGACACCGCTCTTGGAGGCGCGCTCGTTGCCGAGGAAGATGTTCTCGGCGATCGACAGCTCGGGGATGAGCGCGAGCTCCTGGTGGATGATGACGATCCCGTCACGCTCGCTGTCGCGGACGTTGGAGTACTCGGCCAGCTTGCCGTTGAAGTGGATCTCGCCCGTGTAGGACCCCGTGGGGTGCACCCCGGACAGGACCTTCATGAGGGTGGACTTCCCCGCGCCGTTCTCACCGCAGATCGCGTGGATCTCACCACGCCTCACCGCCATGTCGACATTGGACAGGGCCTTGACCCCGGGGAACTCCTTGGTGATGTCCCGCATCTCGAGGATGTAGTCGGGCCGACCTCGGCCCGATCCCTCTGGTGATGTCATGCGTGCTCCTTTGCACAGCTGAGTGGGGGTGATCCAGCACGACGCCAGCGTCGGTTGCCGAGTGTGCCAGAGCGGCCTGACGGCCTGTAGAGACTCGAGCGAAGTGTCCACGCACGTTCTCAAATCGTCACCTTGCCCCGGAGCTGGGACGCGGTGGCGCTGACTCCGGGTTCTACGACTAATGAAGTTTTACCGGACAATATCGGTGGGAATAACTCTTGTCAAGAGCCTATTTTTGTCCCTAGAGTCCTGACATGGAGTCCGAGCAGCCCGCGTCGAGCCGTCGGCACCGCACCAAGGAACAGGTGACGGCGCTGATCCGCTCGGGCCCGCCCCTCACCAGGGCCGACCTCGGCCAGGCGACCGGCCTGTCGCGCAGCGCTGTCGCAGCCGTCGTCCAGGAGCTTCTCGACGAAGGCGTCATCGAGGAGGACCTCATCCCTCCGGGTGGACGCGGCTCCGGGCGCGGACGCCCGTCGGCGCTGCTCGTGCCGAGCGCGGCCCGAGGGCACGTGGTCGCCATCGACTTCGGCCACAACCACCTGGCGGTGGCCGTCGCGGATGCCGAGGGAGGTGTCCTTGCCGAGCGCTGGGCCCAGATGGACGTCGACGGCCAGGCCCGGGCCTCGCTCGACGCGGCCGTCGAGATCGTCGTTGAGCTGCTCGACGAAGCTGGTGTCGCCGTGTCGGACATCCGGTGCGCGGCGGCCGGCATCCCGGCCCCGATCGACGCCCACAGCCACGAGATCCGCTCGATGTCGATCATGTCCGACTGGGTCGGGGTCAACCCCCAGC
>NZ_DAORSO010000019.1:27470-30070 GCF_035443565.1 Ornithinibacter sp.
CACGAGATCCGCTCGATGTCGATCATGTCCGACTGGGTCGGGGTCAACCCCCAGCAGGAACTCGCGCGCCGCCTCGGCTGGCGGGTCGTCGTCGCCAACGACGCCGACATGGGCGCTCAGGGCGAGCTGCGTTTCGGCGCCGCGCGCGGCATCCGCGACCTCGTCTACGTCAAGCTCGGCGACGGGGTCGGGGCCAGCCTCGTCCTCCAGGGTGTGCCCTACCCGGGGGCCGACGGCCTGGCCGGCGAGGTCGGTCACACCCAGGTCTCGGACCAGGGCGACTGGTGCCGCTGCGGCAACCGTGGCTGCCTCGAGACCGTCGCGTCGACGGCCTTCCTGCGCACCCTCATGGCCGACGCAGGCCTGAGCCCCCGCGCCGACGCGTACCCCCTGCGCGATGCCGCCGAGCACCCCGCCGTCGCGCGCTTCGTCGAGGAGACCGGCCGCACCGTGGGCCGGGTGCTCGCCGACCTGTGCAACTGGCTCAACCCGCGCGGCGTGATCCTCGGGGGTGAGCTGAGCACCGTGGGCGCACCCCTGGCCGACGGCGTGCGCGAGTCGATCCGCCGCTACGCGCAGCCAGCGAGTGCCCAGGCCGTCGAGGTCCGCACGGCCGAGCTGGGTCGCCGCTCCGAGCTGCTGGGAGCGGTTGCCGTGGCCTGCCGCGAACTCGGCTACGAACCGTGGGCGAAGCCGCTGCCGCCCATCGCCCTGGACGCCGCGCGCCGGGTCACGGCCGGCTGAGACCCGCCGCCTCGCCGACGAGCCGGACGACCTCCTCGGCACACCCCCACGACAGGGTGACCCCGGCCCCGCCGTGACCGTGGTTGGTCACCACCACCCGCCCCCCGATGTCGGATGCCGTGAGCGACACCTCGGGCGCGACCGGGCGCAACCCCACGCGAGGTCCGATCACCCGGGCCGTCGCGAGCGCGGGGACGGCGTCACGAACCCGTCGCACGATCGCGTCATGAACCTGCGGGTCGGGTTGGGTGTCCCACGAACCGCTGACGTCCGTTCCCCCGCACACGACCCACCCGGGGTGCGGCAACACGTAGAGCAGCCCGTCCGGATGGTCGTCATCGACCAGCCAGCGCGTCAGCCCGGGGTTCTCCAACAGGGCGACCTGACCACGCGACGGCATCCCCGCGTCGTCGTCCACCAGAGCTCCCGACCGCAGCCCGGCGGCGACGACGACCACGTCACCCTCGAGGCCGTCGAGGGTGCTCACGTGGGCCTGCTCGAACGCGACCCCGGCGTCGCGACACTGCATCTCGAGCCACGGCAGGAACACGGGCATCGTCACGAGCGGAACGGTCGCGACCACTCCCCCGGTGGCGCCCTCCGGCAGCTCAGCACCCGACGCGTCGCGCCACGACGGCACGCTCTGCGTCCACCACCGATCCGCCGGCCCTCGCTCCACGAGCAGCCCCTCGCTCATCACCACGCCGGATGCCGGATCGCCCGACAGGTCGGCGAACCTGGCAAGGGCCACGGCACCCCAGGCGACCACGCGGTCCCGCGGCTCGACGTGGTAAGGGAACCACAGCCCTCCGGCGACCGCTGACACCGTCTCGGCAACCGGCTGGTCGCGCACGCAGCGCACCTCGTGCCCGGCGCGCGCGAGCTCGAGGGCCGAGGTCAGGCCCACGACACCTCCACCGACGACCGTCACCTCTGCCATGGGGTGATCCTCGCGCATCGGTTCCGTCGCGGCGCCCTCGGTGTCAGGGTGGAGCCCATGGACGAGCAGGCACCCCACCCGGTGACCGGGCAGCTCTTCGCCAGCCCGGTGCCACCCGGCAGGGGCTGGCCGGGCGATCCGGCGACGGCCGCCACCCCGGTCGCCCGCACCGCCGCCGCGGTGAGGCGACTCGCCGCGGGAGCGGGCGGCATCCCCGATCTCCAGGCGCGGGTCTCGGTGTGTCGGGCCTGCCCCCGACTCGTGAACTGGCGTGAGGACGTAGCCCGCACCGGCCGGCGGGCGTCGTTCGCCGACCAGCCGTACTGGGGGCGGCCCGGCCCGTCGTTCGGCGACCCGGGGGCCGACGTGCTGCTCGTCGGGCTCGCACCGGCGGCCAACGGCACCAACCGCACCGGACGGATGTTCACCGGCGACTCCTCCGGTGACGTGCTGTGGGCCGCGTTGCACCGCACGGGGTTCGCTGCGCTGCCGACCTCGGTCGGTGCCGGGGACGGGCAGGCACTCACCGGCATCCGGATCGTCGCGGCCGTGCGCTGCGCCCCGCCGGCCAACAAGCCGACCCCCGCCGAGCGGGCCACGTGCTCGGCCTGGCTCGAACGCGACCTCGAGCTCACGGCGGCCTCGGGGCTGCGGGCGATCATGTGCCTCGGGGCGATCGGCTGGGACGCCACCCTCGGCGCGGCCCGGGCGCTCGGGTGGGAGGTGCCGCGTCCGAAGCCGCGGTTCGGGCACGCGGCGGAGGCCACCCTGTGGACGCCGCAGGGGCGGCCGATCCGGCTCGTCGGGTGCTACCACGTGAGCCCGCACAACACGTACACCGGGCGGCTGACGCCGCAGATGCTGGATGCCGTGCTGCTCTCGTTGCGCTCCTGACGGGCCTCTGCCCCTTCGACGG
>NZ_DAORSO010000020.1:0-1117 GCF_035443565.1 Ornithinibacter sp.
TGGACGATGAGGACGAGGATGGCCACGGTGACCAGCATGAGCTCGGTGTTGAAGCGCTGGTAGCCGTACTTGATGGCGAACGAGCCGAGCCCGCCCGCGCCGATGGCCCCGGCCATGGCCGAGTAGTCGACGAACATCACCAGGGTGAGCGTGGTCCCGGCGAGCAGTGCGGGCAGGGCCTCGGGCAGCAGCACCTTGCGCACGATGTCGCCGTGGGTGGCCCCCATGGCTTCGGCCGCCTCGACCTTGCCCTTGTCGACCTCGCGCAGCGCGGTCTCGACCAGCCGCCCGAAGAACGGCGCGGTGCCGAAGGTCAGCGGCACGATCGCCGCGGTGGCCCCGAGCGAGGTTCCGACGATGAAGCGCGTGACCGGGATGAGCACGATGATCAGGATGAGGAACGGCAGCGAGCGGCTGATGTTGACGTAGAGACCGAGCGGGACGTTGATCCACCGCAACGGCCGGATGCCGCCCGGTGACGTCACGTACAACGCGATCCCGATGAGCATCCCCAGCACGAACGTCAGGGCTGCCGCGAAGACCACCATGTAGAGGGTCTCGCCGAGGGCCTGCCAGATCAGGGGGATGTAGCTGGTCCACGACTCGTCAGCGGTCGCCAGGATCGGAAAGGTCTGGGGCGTCATGCGAGGACCTCCACGCGGATGTTGCGGTCAGTGAGGTAGCGCACCACCGCGTCGGTGGCGACGGGCCCGCTGCGACCGGAGCCGGGGTCCAGGGCCACCTGGAAGCGGCCCACGTCGTCACCGGCGATCTGCTCGATCGTCCCGGCGCGGATGGCGACGTCGACGTCGAGGTCGCGGGCCAGCTGGCTCAGTGCCGCTGACCCGTGGGCGACGTCGGCCACCGTGAGCAGCAGGTGGGTCTCGTCGGCGCCGACGGGGGCGACGCGCACGGGCAGCAAGAGGCGCCCCAGGGCCGACCCGGCGTCGAGGCTGAGGTCGGTGAGCCGACCCGCCTCGACGATGCGTCCGTCCTCGAGCAGGGCAGCCGAGCCGCACGCTGAGCGCACCACCTCCATGTCGTGGGTGATGAGCACGATGGTCACGCCGAACGCCTCGTTCACGTCGCGCAGCAGGGCAAGGATCTGCTGCGCCGT
>NZ_DAORSO010000020.1:1217-2298 GCF_035443565.1 Ornithinibacter sp.
CGGAGCTCACCGGCGGGAAGGCCGGTGAGCTCCGTGTCGTCGAGGAAGACACGACCCGACGTGGGGCGCTCGAGCAGGTTCAGGCAGCGGATGAGGGTGCTCTTGCCGGCGCCGCTGTGGCCGACGATGCCGAACACCTCACCCTCGGGGATCTCCAGCGAGATCCCTTTCAGCGCCTCGACCCGCTGCGGGCCGTCGCCGAACGTCTTGACGAGCTCCTCGGTGCGGAACAAGGTCACTTCCCCCCGGCGACGGGGATGACCGAGCCCGGGTAGGTCGCGCTGATGTACTGCGCGACCTCGGGTCCTTCGAGGATCTCGCTGAGCCGCTGCACCCGGGGGTCGTCAGCGAGCGCGTCGGGGACGGTGAGGATGTTCGCGTAGGGGTTGCCGGCGGCCTGCTCGAGCAGCAACGCGTCCTCGCTGGGGGTGAGCCCCGCCTCGAGGGCGACGTTGCCGTTGATCAGCCCGAGCGCCGCATCCGGCAGTGACCGGGGGATCTGGGCCGGCTCGACCTGACGGAACGTCAGGTTCTTCGGGTTGTCGACGATGTCGTTCTCGTCGATCGTCAGTGCTTCGCTCGACGTGTCGCCGTACGGGTAGGGCAGGGTGATGAGCCCGGCCTCCTGGAGCAGGTACAGACCTCGGGCGACGTTGCTGACGTTGTTCGACAGCAGCACCAGCCCGCCGTCCGGCACCTGGGTGAGGTCGGTGACCGTGTTCGAGTAGATGCCGTAGGGCTCGACGTGCACCGTCGCGGCCTCCTTGAGGTCGGTGTACCCCTTGTCGGCGCTGTCGGAGTTGAGGTACGGAACGTGCTGGAAGTAGCTCACGTCGGCGTCGCCGTTCTCGACGACGTCGTTGCCGTTGACGCCGTCGGTCTCCTCGATGATCTGGAGGTCGAAGTCACCCTCGGTGAGGTCGCTCTGGATGTGGCGGAGGATCTCCGAGTGCGGCGTCACGGAGGCGAACACCCGCAGTGGCTGGTCGGCGGCGCTGTACTTCCCGCCGTCATCGGATGCCCAGGGGCGCCAGACGAGCAGGCCGGCGGCCACGAGGGCGAGGGCGACGAGGCCGGCGAT
>NZ_DAORSO010000020.1:2398-28822 GCF_035443565.1 Ornithinibacter sp.
GGCGCCAGACGAGCAGGCCGGCGGCCACGAGGGCGAGGGCGACGAGGCCGGCGATCACCGCCGTCCTGCGGCCCCGGCTGCCGTCGGGTTCGAGGTCGGTGAGGGTCGCGCCGCTGGCTGGTGGCAGAGTCGTGGTGCTCGACGAGGGGGTGGTGTTCTCGGACATGACTGGTTCTCCTGGTGGGTGTCGTGTGGGGGATGGGGAGTGTTCCGGAGTCGGGGTGTGCGGCCGGCTTCTCACGCGGATGCCGTGTGAGCCGTCCGCCTCGGACATCGCGGTGAGCGCGGCGCACGCACTGCGGGCGGGGGGCGGTGGACGCCCACGGGCTCCACGGCATCCGGCGTGAACAGGGTGCGGGTCGTCATCGCGAGGTGTCCCAGGCCGGGTCCTCGAGCAGGTCGGCGTGCCAACGGCGGGCGACCCCGGGGTGGGAGCGCAGCCACCCGAGGAGGGCCTTGCGACCGTACTCGGCGAAGATCGGGTTGGTGGGGTCCTGCTCGACGCCGCGGGCTCGGGCGGCGAGCACGGCGGGCAGGGCGAGGGGTTCGACGACGGCATCCAGCCGTGGGCCGAGGAAGAACGGCACGGAGTACCGGTCCACCCCGGTGGTCGGCGCGACCACGCGGTGCACGTTCGCGCGCAGGTATCCGCCCGTGGCCACCTCGAGGGCCTCGCCGACGTTGAACACCAAGGTGCCGGGCACGGGGGTTGCCTCGAGCCAGCTGCCGTCATCGGCCCGCACCTGGAGGCCGGACTGTCCGTCCTGGAGCACGAGGGCGAGCCAGCCGTAGTCCTTGTGGCTGCCGACGCCCTGGCCGGTGGCGGCCCTTGTGGCCTCGCCTGCCGGTGGTGCGGGGTAGCGCACGAGCTTCGTGGTCGTCACGGCCTCGTCGTCGAACCACTGGTCGAACCACGTGGGGTCCTCCCCGAGGGACTCGGCGAGCAGTGCCAGCACGCTGCGCGCCACCCGCCCGGCCTCGTCGAGCCAGCGAAGCACGGCGTCGCGCAGCTGGGGCACTTCGCTCGGCCACTGGTTCGGGCCGACGAGGCGCAGGTAGGCGGGGTCGCCGTCACCCAGGTCGAGAGCCGGGCGCTCGGGGCCGATGTCGATCTGCTCGCGCAGGTCGGCGGCGCCGGCGGTGTGCTCGGTGGCCAGTGCGGTGTAGCCGCGAAAGTGTGGCGAGTTGAGGTTGGAGATCTCGCGGCGGGTGGTCTCTGGCAGGGCGAAGAAGGTCTGCGCCGCCGCGAGGACATCGGCCTCGACCTCGGCGGGGATGCTGTGCCCGGCGACGTAGAAGAAACCGAGCTCGTGGGCTGCGGTGCGCAGCTGCTCCAGCAGGTCGGCGCGCTCGGGACCGGCGCTGGCGCCGGCGGCGCTGCGGAGGTCGATCGTCGGGAGAGTGAGCTCGCGGTGCGGGGTGAGGGTCATCGTCGTCCTTGCCTTTCGTGAGGTGAGGTGGGCAGCAGTCGGTGGTGCCTTTGCGCAGGGGTGTGCGCTGCGCGGGGGAGTGCCGGGCCTGGGGGAGTGCCGGGCGCGGCGGTGCGGACACGGGCACGGCGGTGGGCACCCCGTCGGGGTGCACCGGCACGAGCTGACGAGTGGTGCCCGGCCGCGGCTGCACGCTGGTGGCTACGGCCAGGTCGCCCTGCGGTACCCGTGTCGTCGCGGGCGCTTCGAGGGCGTCGCAGTCAGCGGCGACAGGCGCGCGGACAGCACATTCGAGCAGCCTGCAGGGTGTCGCCGGGACGGTGACGAACCCTACTGATCGTTTGGATGTGCATAAGAGCACGTTATATGAATCGCACCCCTTCGCCAAGCTGCCCACATTGTGAGACATAACAAACAGTAATTGGATCCATAACAGACAACTATGCAAACTCCTACCTGTCAGATAGGACATGCGCCGCCGGGCGCCACCGCCCGTTCCGGGCCTCACACAGGAGCTACAGACACCATGAACACACACCGCTTCACCCTCGCCGCCGTCGCCGTCAGCGCCGCGATGGTGATGAGCGCCTGCGGCGGTGGTGGCGCGAGCGACACCGTCGGTGACTCAGCCGCCGCCGAGGCTCCGGCCGGCGCAGAGGGCGGCACGGTGAACCTCTTCGCGTACGCCGTCCCGAAGGTGGGGTACGACAAGCTCATCCCTGCCTTCCAGGCGAGCGAGGCCGGCAAGGGCGTTCAGTTCCAGCAGTCCTATGGCGCCTCGGGCGATCAGTCCCGCAAGGTCGAGGCCGGCGCCGAGGCGGACTTCGTGAACTTCTCCGTCGAGCCCGACATCACCCGACTCGTCGATGCCGGGCTGGTCGACGCGGCGTGGAACGCCAACGAGCACCGCGGCATCCCATTCGGCTCCGTCGTGACCATCGTCGTGCGCGAGGGCAACCCCAAGGGGATCAAGGACTGGGACGACCTGCTCGAGAGCGGCGTCGAGGTCGTGACGCCGAACCCGTTCAGCTCCGGCTCGGCCAAGTGGAACCTGCTGGCGCCGTACGCCGCCAAGAGCAACGGGGGTGTCGACCAAGAGGCCGGCCTGAACTACATCAGCTCGCTCGTCGGCGACCACGTGAAGATCCAGCCCAAGTCCGGCCGCGAGGCGACCGAGGCCTTCCTCCAGGGCACCGGAGACGTCCTGCTCAGCTATGAGAACGAGGCCTTGTTCATCGAGCGCAAGGGTGAGCCGGTCGAGCACGTCACCCCGCCGCAGACCTTCAAGATCGAGAACCCGACCGCGGTGCTCAGCAAGGGCGCGGGCGTCAAGGCGGCGACGGCCTTCAACGAGTTCCTCTACACGCCCGAGGCGCAGCGGCTCTGGGCCGAGGCAGGGTTCCGCCCCGTCGACGCGACGGTCGCGCAGGAGTTCGCCGCCGACTTCCCGCAACCCGAGAAGCTGTGGACCATCACGGACCTCGGCGGCTGGAAGCAAGTCGACTCGACCCTGTTCAAGAAGGACGTCGGCGCGATCGCGAAGATCTACGACGCGGCCACCGAGTAGGCACCATGACTGCCACCACCCATCGCCACGACGACGTCCGTGCCCTGACGTCGCCCGTCGCCACCACGGCCGGTGCCCCTCCCGCTGGGGAGGGGCACCGCCCCCGGCGCGTCCCCACCCGTGCCCTCGGGGTCGGCGTCGTGGGGCTGTGGCTCAGCGTCATCGTGCTGCTGCCGCTCGCCGCCCTGACGGTCGCCTCGCTGGAGGAGGGTCTCGCCGGGTTCTGGGATGCCGTGACGGCGCCGGCCGCGCTCGGGGCGCTGCGCACCACGCTGCTCGTCTCCGTCGTGGTCGCGCTGGTCAACGCCGTCATGGGCACGCTCATCGCGTGGGTCCTGGTGCGCGACGAGTTTCCGGGCCAGCGCATCGTCAACGCCCTCATCGACCTGCCCTTCGCCCTGCCGACGATCGTCGCGAGCATCGTGCTGCTCTCCCTCTACGGGCCGAACAGCCCGGTCGGCGTTCAGCTGAACGCCACCCGGTGGGGCCTGGTCGTGGCGCTGGCCTTCGTGACGCTGCCGTTCGTCGTCCGCTCGGTCCAGCCGGTCCTGATCGAACTGGACCGGGAGGTGGAGGAGGCCGCGGCATCCCTGGGTGCGTCCAACGCCACGACGTTTCGCCGGGTGGTCCTGCCGACCCTTGCTCCCGCCATCATCAGCGGCGCCGGGCTGGCCTTCGCCCGCGCGGTCGGCGAGTACGGCTCGGTGGTGCTCATCGGCGGCAACATCCCCCGCGAGACGCAGGTGGTCTCGCAGTACATCCAGCAGCAGATCGAGATCGACCGCCCGGTCAATGCGGCGGCCGTGTCGGTGGCGCTGCTCTCGATCTCGTTCCTCACCCTGTTCGTGCTTCGGCTGTGGGGTGGGCGCGCCCAGCGCCGGGAGGAGAGGGCCTCATGATCGCGACCAGACGCTCGACCCTGGCCCTGCGCGCCCTGGCGCTGGTCTACGTCCTCGGCCTGCTGGCCGTGCCGATCCTCGTCATCCTCTACCGCACGTTCGAGCCGGGCGTGGGTGCGTTCTTCGACAGCATCCGGACGCCCGCCGCGATCGCGGCTCTCAACCTGTCCCTGCTCATCGTGGCCATCGTCGTACCCCTCAACGTGGTGTTCGGGATCGTCACGGCCATCGCCCTGGCCCGGTGGCGCGTTCCCGGCCGCGGCGTGGTCCAGGCCGTGGTCGACCTGCCCTTTGCCGTGTCACCCATCGTCGTCGGCGTCTCCCTGATCATGTTGTGGGGTTCCTCGGGCTGGTTCGGCGGTCTGGAGGCCTCGACCGGCGTCAAGGTCATCTTCGGCCTCCCCGGCATGGTCATCGCGACCATCTTCGTGACCCTGCCCTTCATCGTGCGTGAGGTCGAACCGGTCCTGCACGAGATCGGCACGGAGCAGGAACAGGCAGCCTCGACTCTCGGGGCGTCGGGGTGGCAGACGTTCTGGCGGATCACCCTGCCAGCCATCCGCTGGGGGCTCACCTACGGGGTCGTGCTCACCGTGGCCCGAGCCCTGGGCGAGTTCGGCGCGGTGATCATGGTGTCCTCAGGGTTCCCCGGGGTCTCCCAGACGCTCACCCTCCTCGTGCACTCGCGCTACATCGACGACCACAACACCTACGGGGCCTACGCCGCTGCCACCCTCCTGATGGGCCTGGCCGTCGCGACGCTCCTTCTCATGACACTTCTGGATCGCAAGAGGAGCGCCCGATGATCACCGTCACCGCAGCCCGCAAGAACTACGGGGACTTCGTGGCCCTGGACGGTGTCGGGCTCGAGATCCCCTCGGGCTCCCTCACGGCGCTCCTCGGCCCCAGCGGGTCCGGTAAGTCGACCCTGCTGCGATCCATCGCCGGGTTGGAGGCTCTCGACGGTGGCACCGTCACCATCGCCGGAGTCGACGTCACTCGAGAGCCGCCGCAGCGCCGGGGCATCGGCTTCGTCTTCCAGCACTACGCCGCGTTCAAGCACATGACCGTGCGGGACAACGTCGCCTTCGGCCTGACCATCCGCAAGCGGCCCAAGGCCGAGGTGAAGCGCAAGGTCGACGAGTTGCTGGAGATCGTCGGTCTCGACGGCTTCCAGCACCGCTACCCCGCGCAGCTGTCCGGTGGTCAACGACAGCGGATGGCCCTGGCCCGGGCCCTCGCGGTCGACCCGCAGGTGCTCCTGCTCGACGAGCCGTTCGGGGCTCTCGATGCCAAGGTCCGCGCCGACCTGCGCCAGTGGCTGCGCCGGCTGCACGACGAGGTCCACGTCACCACGGTGCTCGTCACCCACGACCAGGAGGAGGCCCTAGACGTGGCTGACCGCATCGCGGTGCTCAACCATGGCCGTATCGAGCAGGTGGGTGACCCCGTGTCGCTCTACGAGCGGCCCGCCAACGACTTCGTCATGTCCTTCCTCGGGTCGGTGGCGCGGCTCGGCGGACACCTCGTGCGCCCTCACGACATCGTCCTCGAGCGAGACCTTGCCGTCGCGCAGCGAGGCGATGCACGCAACACGGGGTCTCCCGGTGTCGTGACCGCGACGATCGAGCGGGTCGTGCGCCTCGGGTTCGAGGTCAGGGTGGACCTGAGGGCGACCACCGGTGAACGATTCGCCGCCCAGATCACCCGGGCCGAGGCCGACCGGCACCAGTACGTCCAAGGTGAGACGGTGCACGCACGGGCCGTTCACCCGGCCGATGCCACGGACGCCGACCCGGCGCTCGCGATCTGAGGCGTCAACCTCGGCGGCGTAAATGGGGTCCTGCCGCCATGGTGCGCGCGATCCAGCCGGGTCAGGCTTGTTCCATGGATGCCGTCAGCCGTGCCCCCGCACATGTCGCCTGACCGTCTCGAGGTCGTCGTCCTCGTCGTCTCGGCCGTGCTGCTGCTGGGGGTGGCGGCGGTTCGCGTGTCCACGGGCGCCGGCCTGCCGAGCCTGCTGCTCTACCTCGGCATCGGGCTGGCCATCGGTGAAGCGGGTCTGGGCCTGCGGTTCGACGACGCCGCCGTGGCGCAGACTGTGTGCACCGTGGCGCTGGCCGTCATCCTCGCCGAGGGGGGCCTGACGACCCGGTTGCACGTCATCCGCCCGGTGGCCCTGCACGCAGGGGTCCTCGCGACCCTGGGGGTCGCGATCAGCGTGGCCGTGACCTCGACGGCTGCGTGGCTGCTGCTCGACGTCGACGTGCGCACTGCACTGCTGCTCGGGGCCGTCGTGTCCTCCACCGACGCGGCCGCGGTGTTCGCCGTCATGCGCCGGCTGCCGCTGAACCGCCGCACGCGGGCCCTGCTCGAGGCCGAGTCGGGGCTCAACGACCCACCCGTCATCATCCTCGTCACCCTCGTCGTCTCCTCGGCCTGGGAGGACCTCGACGGGTGGGCTGCCCTGTTCGGATTCGTCCAGCAGATGGGCCTGGGTGTCGTCGCCGGAGTCCTCGTGGCGTTCGCCGGGCGGTTCGTGCTGTCGCGGGTCGCCCTACCGGCCACCGGCCTCTACCCGCTGGCGACGATGACGTTCGCGATGCTCGGCTTCGGCGTCGCCGGGGTGGTCGGTGGGAGCCCGTTCGTGGCGGTCTACCTCGCGGGCCTGCTGCTCGGCAACGCCGACCTGCCGCACCGGGCGGCCACCCTGGGCTTCGCCGAGGGCCTGGCCTGGCTCTCGCAGATCGGCCTGTTCGTCGTGCTGGGGCTGCTCGCCTCACCGAGCCGGCTGGCCGATGCGTTGGTGCCAGCGCTCGTCGTCGGGGTCGCCCTGACCCTCGTGGCGCGCCCCCTGTCGGTTGCGCTGTGTTCCATCCCGTTTCGGATGCCGTGGCGCGAGCAGGCGTTCACCTCGTGGGCTGGGTTGCGCGGTGCGGTTCCCATCGTGCTGGCCACCTTCCCCATCACGGCAGGGGTGCCGAACGCGCAGCAGATCTTCGACGTCACCTTCCTGCTCGTCGTCGTCTTCACCGTCATCCAGGGGCCGACCCTGCCCTGGGCGGCATCCCGGCTGGCCGTCGTCGAACCGGAGATCACCGCCGAGCTGGAGATCGAACACGCACCGTTCGAGGACATCGGGGCCAGCATGCTCACCTGCGACATCCCCAAGGGGTCGCTGCTGCACGGGGTCGAGATCTCCGAACTCAGGCTGCCCGGGGACGCGACGGTCGCGCTGATCCTGCGTGACGGCATCCTCTTCGCACCGAAACCGTCGACGATGCTGCGCCGCGGCGACCACCTGCTGCTGGCGGTCACCGACTCCGAGCGACCTGGGGTCGAGCGGCGGCTGCGGGCGATCAGCCGGGCCGGCCGCCTCGCGACCTGGCGCGGTGAGCTGGGCCTGCTGTCCTGACATCTGGGTTCGGGTCCGCGGGCGCCGCTGGTGCACAGCAGGGTTGGACCGTGGCACGGCCCGTGACCATGGCCAGCAGGAGCAGCGCGAACGGTGCGAGGGCAACTGCTCCCAGCAGGTAGCGCATCGTGCTCTCTTCGGCGGTCGGTGTGCCCGAAAGCGTAGGTGCCCGGGACGCCTGACCACCAGTACCTTCACCACCCCAACCACCAGTCGCGCCTGGAACGACGAAGCCGCAGGTTCACCAGTGGTGACCTGCGGCTCGGGGTAATGCGATGCGATGCTGTGGTGGCCAGGGGCGGGGTCGAACCGCCGACCTTCCGATTTTCAGTTCGAGACAGGCTGTCCCAGAACGTTTTTGGGGGTTCGTTTCGTGCTCAGGACCTCCTCGAATCGTGCGGGCACATCGGGTTCTGTTCGGGGTGCGGTTAGCAAAGTGTTAGCAAGACCGTGGTTCTGGGCTGTCGTACCGCCCGGGCCCGGATCCGTGCGGTGGTCACGAAACCACGGAAGTGCAGGTGTCCACAAGAGCGCTGTCGGACGCTTTCGGATGACAGCCGGCCCGCACCCGATGACGGCCCGGCGGGCCATCCCAGGGAAGGGGAAGACCATGGAGGACAAGATGCTCTACACGCTGACCGACGTGGCGGCCGCGTTGAGCGTGGGCCGCAGCAAGGTCTACGAGTTGGTCCGCTGCGGGGCGTTGCCCTCGGTGCGGATCGGCGGGTCGCGAAGGGTCCGCGGGGAGGACCTCACGGCCTATGTCGACTCCCGGGAGCGCGTGGCGGCTGCTCCGCTGGCGGGTGCCCGATGAGCAGCGCCCGGCAGGGTGGTGTGGCGCCGAAGCTGCGTAACGGGGTGATCCGGCGGGGGAACAGCTGGTCGTACGTGATCCGGGTGACCGACAGCGCCGGGGTGAGCAAGCCCCGGTGGGTGGGTGGGTTCCCCACCGAGGCCGCGGCCAAGCGGGCCCGGGACGAGGCGCGGATCGCCGCCGGACGGGGCGAGTTCGTCGACCGCAGCACGCTGACCGTGGGGGAGTACCTGGACCGGTGGTTGCTGGCGCACGCCCTCGAAGTCAAGCCCCGCACCCGGGCCGGCTACGCCCACCTCATCAACACCTACGTGGCGCCCAGGATCGGACGGATCCGGTTGCAGGCGCTGCGCCCGGCGGACCTGAGCACCCTGTACCGGCAGCTCCTGGAGTCCGGTGGGCGGGGCGGCAAGCCGCTGTCGGCGCGCAGCGTGGAGTACGTGCACGCGGTGCTGCGCAAGGCGTTCGCGGACGCGGTGCGCAACGACCAGATCCTCACGACCAACCCGGCGGAGCGGGCGAAGCGGCCCCGCAAGGAGCAGGCTGTCGCGCTCGTCATGTGGACCGCTGACGACCTGGGCTCCTTCCTGGCCACCACGCAGGGGCATCGGCTGCACGGCTACTTCCGCCTCGCCGCGTACACCGGCGCCCGCCGCGGGGAGCTGATGAACCTGCGCTGGGCCGACGTCCACCTCGGCGACGAGCACGGTCAGGGTGCGTTCGTTCGGCTGCGCGGGACGGTCTCGGTCATCGGCGGGGTGCGGGTTGAGGGCAGCACCAAGGGCGGGCGGGAACGCACCGTCAGCATCGACCCCGGCACCGCCGCGGTGCTGACCGAGCACAGCCAACGTCAGGAGGCAGAGCGTGCTGTCGCCGGTGCGTTGTGGGTGGGCGGGAACCACGTATTCCGCCGTGAGCTCGGCGAACCGTTGTTCCCCGACACCCCCACCGCGTTGATGGCGAAGCTGCAACGTCAGCACAACACCGTTGCGGCACAGGTCGGCACCCCAGGCCTGCCGGTGATCCGCTTGCATGACCTGCGCCACCTGCACGCCACCCTGCTCCTCAAGGCCGGCGTACCGGTCCATGTCGTCGCCGCCCGGCTCGGGCACGCCGACCCCGCCATCACCTTGCGCGTGTACGCGCACGTCCTGGACGACCAAGCCAGCGGCGCTGCCACCACCTTCGAGGAACTCATCGGCGGCAACCCCACCGACCCGTAGGGCGGCCGCGTCCCGGATGCGGGCCCGGGCACGTGCAGTCGGTTGACCTCACGGTGCTCGCCCTGCGCCAAGCGTGAGGGCATCGCCAAAGGCAGGCCGGTTTGAGCGCAAGTGCGGCCCGGTGCGGCGGGAAGGGAGGGCGCTCATGAGCGAGATAAGCGAGGCCTCGGGACATATTCCATAATTACATGGACTACGATATTCGCATGGTCCTCAACAACGCTCCGCCCGCCACGGACATGCCCAAGATCCTTCAGCTGCTTGACGCGGGGCTGGGAAACCAGGCCTATCTCGTCGACCTGGGAGACGGGCGCGCGCTGGCTCTGGACCCCACCATCGACCTGCGCTCGCTCGATGCCGCAGCGGCTGCCCACCAGCTGTCCGTGGTGTTCGCCGCCGAGACCCACCTGCATGCCGACTTCCTGTCCGGCGCGACCCGCCTGGCCCGCCGCGACGGTGCCCGAGTCATCAGCTCGGCCGAGGGGGGACGCCGCTTCGAACACCTCGGGCTGGTCGACGGCGAGGAGGTCGACCTGGGTGGCCTGACCCTGCGTGGCTGGTCCACGCCGGGACATACCGATGAGCACATGTCCTACGTGCTCCTGGACGGCGTCCAGCCTCGAGCGGTGTTCACCGGTGGGTCCTTGATCGTCGGCGCCGCGGCACGCACCGACCTCATGGGTCCCGAGAACACGGAGGTCCTCGCCCGGGCCCAGTTCCGGTCGCTGCGACGCCTGGCCGAGCTGCCCGACGACACGCTGGTGTTCCCCACCCATGGAGCGGGGTCCTTCTGCTCGGCACCTCCTGGCGCGGATCGCACCTCGACCATCGGGCGGGAGAAGGGCACCAACGCGCTGATGCGTATCGACGACGAGGACGCGTTCGTCCATGCCCTGCTGTCCAGCCTGGGCACCTACCCCCCGTACTTCTCCCGCCTTGCCGCCGACAACCGCGAGGGCCCGGGCGAGCCAGGCCCGGCCGTGTTGACCCCGCTGGGCGCCGCCGAGGTGTTCGGCCTGCGGCATCAGGGCGCGGAGGTCGTCGACGTGCGCCCGACCGCCGACTACGCCGCAGGCCATCTCAAGGGTTCTCTGGCAATCCCCCTGCGGGGTGTGTTCGCGACGTGGCTCGGATGGCTCCTGCCCGACCCGGACGCCCCGATCGTGATCGTGCGCAATCCCGACCAGGATCCCGAGGAGATCATCTGGCAGGCCCGCAAGGTCGGCTACTCCCGGATCGTCGGCGAGCTCGCGGGAGGCGTGGCCGCCTGGGCCACGGCCGGCGAGGCGCTCCAGGCAACCCCCCTGGCCGACCCCGCGAGGGTCGACCCGGCCACCGTGGTCGACGTCCGGCAACGTTCGGAGTACGCGGCCGGTCACGTTCCCGGCGCCCGCAACGTCGAGCTCGGCGTCGTCGACGCGGCCACCCTGCCGGACGGGCCTGTCGTCACCATGTGTGGGCACAGCGAGCGCGCCGCGACCGCCGCGAGCGTGCTGGAGCGCGCCGGACGGTCCGACGTCACGGTCATGCCAGCGGGCCCGAACGAGTGGGCGCAGGCAACCCAGGTCGCCGTGGAGGTCAGCGCGTGACCGCCGACGACAAACCCACGACTCGCCTAGGTCTGCGCGTCAACATCGCCCAGTTCAGCCTCCTCGTCGGGGTCAACGCCCTCGTCGGGGGGATGCTCGGGCAGGAGCGCACCGTTGTGCCTCTCCTGGCGACCGAGGTGTTCGGGGTCCCCGGGTACACCGCGGCGCTGACCTTCATCGTCGCGTTCGGGCTCGCCAAGGCGGCGACCAACTACTTCGCCGGGACGCTGTCGGACCGGTACGGCCGCAAGCCGGTGCTCGTGGCCGGATGGCTCGTCGCGCTGCCCGTTCCGTTCATGCTCATCTGGGCGCCGTCGTGGGGCTGGGTCGTGTTCGCGAACGTGCTGCTCGGCGTCAGCCAAGGACTGACCTGGTCCACGACCGTGGTGATGAAGATCGACCTCGTCGGGCCGGCCCGCCGCGGCCTGGCGATGGGGTTCAACGAAGCCGCCGGGTACGCCGCCGTCGCAGCCACCGCCCTGGCCACCGGGTACATCGCCGCCGACCACGGCCTTCGCCCCGCACCGTTCTACCTCGGCATCGCCTTCGCCGCCCTCGGCCTGGGGATCTCCACCCTGTTCGTCCGGGAGACCCGCGAGCACGCCCGGCTCGAGGCCCGCACCCACGTGGCCCGGGTCGACGGACGGCACGACCACCTCGGTGACGATCTCACCAACGGGCAGGTGTTCGCCCAGACCTCGTTCAAGGAGCCGGCGCTCTCGGCCGCGAGCCAGGCCGGGCTGGTCAACAACCTCAACGACGGCCTCGCCTGGGGCCTGTTCCCCGTTCTCTTCCTCTCCGCCGGGCTGTCCATCGAGCGCATCGGTCTGCTAGCGGCCATCTACCCCATGGTCTGGGGGGTCGGCCAGCTCGTCACCGGCGGCCTGTCCGACCGGTGGGGCCGCAAATGGCTCATCGCCGGAGGCATGGGCGTGCAGGCCGCCGGCCTGGCCATCATGGCCCTGGCCGACGGGTTCGCCTGGTGGGCCAGCGCGGCCGTGCTCCTCGGCGCCGGCACCGCCATGGTCTACCCGACCCTGCTCGCTGCGATCGGCGACGTCGCCCACCCCGCGTGGCGCGCCCGCGCCGTCGGCACCTACCGCCTGTGGCGCGACGGCGGCTTCGCCGTCGGTGCCGTGCTCGCCGGGGTCCTCGCCGACCTCTACGGGGTCCGCACGGCCATCGGCGTCGTCGCCGCGCTGACCGCCCTCTCCGGAGTGGTCGTCGCCGTGCGGATGTACGAGACCAAGCACGACCCCGCCCCCTCGAGCCCCGTCACCGCAGGAGGTCCCCGGTGAGCACCCGCGACGCGAAGACCGCTCTCTACGAACAGTTCGCCCGAGCCGGCAAGGGCCTGGCCAACCCCAAACGGCTCGAGCTGCTCGACCTGCTCGCCCAGGGGGAGTACACGGTGGAGGCCATGGCATCGGCCGCCGGGCTCGGCCTGTCCACGGCATCGATGCACCTGCAGGCCCTCAAGGATGCCGGCCTCGTGCGGACCCGCCGCGAGGGCACCTTCGTGCACTACCGGCTCGCCGGCGACGACGTCGCGGCACTCCTGGCCCTGCTGCGGACCGTCGCGACCACCCACCTCGCTGACGCCGACCGCGCTGCCGCCGGCTACCTGCGTTCATCTGCCACCGAGCGGTCGGATGCCGTGGCTCGCGACGAGCTGCTGCGCCGGGTTCGCGCCGGCGACGTCGTCGTCCTCGACGTGCGACCCACCACCGAGTACACGGCCGGCCACATCCCCGGCGCGGTGTCGGTGCCGCTGGACCAGCTCGAGCACCGGCTCGCGGAGCTCCCCGCGGACGTGGAGATCGTCGCCTACTGCCGCGGCGAGTACTGCGTCCTGGCCTACGACGCCGTCGACCGGCTGACCGCCGCTGGCCGGACCGCCAGGCGTCTGCACGAGGGGATGCTCGAGTGGCGCCTGGCCGGGCTGCCTGTGGACGACGGTGTGGCATGAGCACGCCCCTGCCGCCGTGGCGCTCGGTCCTGGCCGTCGTGGCCCACCCCGATGACGAGTCCTTCGGGCTCGGTGCGGTGCTCTCTGCCTTTGCCGAGACCGGGGCAACCGTCTCGGTGCTGTGCTTCACCCGGGGGGAGGCCTCCACCCTGCAGGGCGTCGACGGTGACCTCGCCCGGATCCGCGACGGTGAGCTCCGCGCGGCGGCCTCCGAGCTCGGCATCGGCCACGTCGAGCTGAAGAGCTACCCGGACGGCGACCTCAGCAGCGTCGACCTCACCACCTTGGCGGGCGACGTCGCGGCCTGCATCGACGCCGTGAACGCCGACGGCATCATCGGGTTCGACGCAGACGGCGTCACCGGGCACCCCGACCATCGGCGAGCCACCCAGGCGGCACATGAAGCCGCCAGGGCACTCCGGCTCCAGGTCCTCGGCTGGACGGTCCCGGCCCACGTGGCCGCGACGCTCAACGCCGAGTTCGGAGCCTCGTTCACCGGCCACGACTCCTCCGACATCGACGTCGTCGTCACCGTCGACCGGACCCGACAGTCCAAGGCTGTGGCGTGCCATCCCAGCCAGGCAGTGCCCGGCAGTGTCCTGTGGCGCCGCCTGGAGCTGACCGGGGACCGCGAGTACCTGCGTCACCAGCACACGAACCCTGACCCACCGCCCGTCTTCCCGGGCGAGCAGGACCCAACCACGCGGAAAGGACAGCGGGCGTGAACACCCTCATGATCATCAACGGGTCCGCCTACGGACTGGACTCGACCTACAACGCCATCCGGCTCGCCGCCAACCTGGCCAAGCGCGACGAGGTGGAGATGACGGTCTTCCTCATGGGTGACGGGGTGACCGCCGCGATGGCGGGGCAGAAGACGCCCGACGGCTACTACAAGCTCGACCGGATGCTCGGCGCCGTCACCCGTCACGCGGGCCACATCCTGTGCTGCGGCACGTGCATGGACGCCCGCGGCATCACCGCGGACATGCTCATCCCGAACGCCTCCCTGTCCACGATGGACGAGCTCGGCGACCACACCCTGGCCGCCGACAAGGTCCTCGTCTTCTAACCGGTTCGCCACAACGGACAGGAACCGCCATGACTGCACCACAGGGACACCCCGCTCTGCGGGGACGGCCCATCTACCTGGACTACAACGCCACCACCCCCATCGACCCGGTCGTGGTCGAGGCGATGGTCCCCTACCTGACCCGGGAGTTCGGCAACCCTCCTCCACCCACAGCTACGGGGCGGCAGCCCACGCCGGCCTCGAGAAGGCCCGCCGCCAGGTCGCCGAGCTCATCGCGGCTCCCGCCGACTCTGTGGTGTTCACCGGCAGCGGATCCGAGGCGGACGCCCTGGCCATCCGCGGCGCCGTCCTCGCGGCGCGCCCTGGCGGCCGCCGCCACGTCATCACCCAGGTCTCCGAGCACCCTGCTGTCCTGGCCGCGTGCCGAGAGCTCGAGGAGCTGCACGGTGTCGACGTGACCTACCTGGGCGTGGACCACCACGGGCAGGTAGACCCCGCCGAGGTCGCCGCGGCACTCACCCCCGACACCGTGCTGGTGTCGGTCATGCACGCCAACAACGAGACCGGCACGATCCAGCCCATCGCCCGGATCGCGCGAACCACGAAGAGCGCCGGTGTGCTGCTGCACGTGGACGCCGCACAGTCCGCAGGCAAGATCGACATCGACGTGGACGCACTGGGAGTCGACCTGCTCACCGTGGTCGGGCACAAGATGTACGCGCCGAAGGGGATCGGTGCGCTCTACGTCCGCCCCGGGGTCCGCATCCGTGCGCTCATCGGCGGCGGGGGACAGGAGCACGGGCTGCGTGCCGGCACCGAGAACGTGGCGTACGCCGTCGGCTTCGGCGAAGCAGCAGCCCTGGCTGCCCGCTCCCTGGCCGCGGGGGAGAGCCGGCGGCAGCTGGCCTTGCGTGACCAGCTGGAGCACCGGCTGGCCACCCTGCTCCCCGGGCGGGTGCACCTCAACGGGCACCCCGTACAGCGCCTGCCGAACACCGCGAACCTGCGGATCGACGACGCCCCCGCGCTGGCCCTGCTTGCCGACCTGACCGACGTCGTCGTCTCGGCCGGGTCGGCCTGCCACGCCGGCCGGGACGAACCCTCAGCCGTGCTCACCGCCATGGGCCTGTCCGACGCCGACGCTCTGACCGCGATCCGAGTGTCCCTCGGCCGCTGGACCACCGCGGCAGAGGTCGACGCGGCCTGCACCCACCTGGCCGGGGCGACCCGGACCGACCACCCCTGACCCCCGCCCTACCGACACCACCAGGAGAGACCATGACCTACGGCCTGAGCACCACCCTCGACCGGCCCTTCGACGACACCGTCACCGCAGTGCGCGAGGCCCTCGCCGGCGAGGGCTTCGGCGTCGTCAGCGAGATCGACATGCAGGCCACCCTGCGCACCAAGCTCGGCGTCGAGACCGACCCCTACCTCATCCTCGGGGCCTGCAACCCCGCCTACGCCCACCGCTCGCTGCAGGCCGATCCGTCGATCGGTCTGCTGCTGCCCTGCAACGTGGTCATCCGCCGCGCAGACACCGGCACCGTCGTAGAGATGATCAACCCGCAGATGCTCGTCGACGTCACCGACAACCTCGACATGCAGCCCATCGCCCAGGCGGTCAGCGACAAGCTCGCCGCCGCCATGCACACGCTGAACAGCACCGCCTGACCCGCGCGCCACAGGCGCCCAAGCTCCCAGCGTTCCAACCGCCCTGCCGAGATCGCCGGATCTGTGGTGTGCTGGCCAGGCAGGCCGCTGCCGGCGGCGCGAACCGTGGGAGGTCCCTGATGAACCCGGACGACATCCTCACCCGAGTGGGTGACCAGCTCGGCATCCGACGGGTGTTCGGCGAGCCGATCGAGCGCGACGGGGTCACGATGGTCCCGGTTGCTGTCGCCATCGGTGGCGGCGGTGGGGGCACCGGCCCGGACGAGCAGGGAAGCGGTGGCGGCTTCGGCGGTGTGGTGCGCGGCATCGGTGTCTACGCAATCAGCAACGGGCAGGTCCGGTTCGTGCCCGCCATCGACACCACCGCGCTTGCCGGGTTGGGCGTCCTCCTCGTTGCCTTGGTGGTGCGCGCGAGGCGGCGGCCCCGGCCATGACTCACGTGGAGACCACACGCTCGACCGGCTCACCTAGCGGGACGGGGACCGTTCCGCTAGATGCTGTTTGTCGGGCGCGGGGTAGGCGTGTACGACGGCGGAGCTGAGCTTGGGTACCGAACCGACCAGGACCGCCTCGGCTCGGTGTGCGATGGCGTGGGCTTCGGACAGGGTGGCTTGGGGGTCGAGCGCGAGGTCGGCGTCGGCTTGGATCTCGTGGCCGATCCATCGCATCCGTACGCGCTGAACCCCCACGACCCCAGGGACCGCGGCCAGGACGTCCTCGGCGCGATCCACCAGCTCTGGCTCCACGGCATCCATCAGCCGACGGAACACCTCTCGTGACGCGGTTCGCAGCACAGCCAGGATTGCCACGGTGATGACGAGGCCGATCACCGGGTCGGCCCACTGCCACCCCAGTGCAACGCCCCCGGCTCCGACCAGCACCGCCAGCGAGGTCAGGGCATCTGTGCGGGCGTGGTGGCCATCGGCCACCAGCGCCGCCGACCCGATGGCCGTGCCCTCGCGGATCCGGAAGAGGGCGACGGCTTCGTTGCCGAGGAATCCGATGAACCCGGCGACGGCCACCCAGCCCACGTTGGTGATGACCGAGGGGTTCAGCAGCCGGTCGATCGCCTGCCACCCCGCCAGAACCGCGGACAGCGCGATCATCATGATGACGAACAGGCCGGCGAGGTCCTCGGCGCGGCCGTAGCCGTAGGTGTACCTACGTGTCGCGGCGCGGCGCCCGAGGACGAAGGCGATCCACAGGGGCACGGCGGTGAGTGCGTCGGAGAAGTTGTGGATGGTGTCCGCGAGCAGCGCGACCGACCCCGAGACGGCCACCACCACGAGCTGCATTGAGGCAGTCACCCCGAGGGCCACCAGGCTGATCTTGACCGCCCGGATGCCGCGATCACTGGAGGCCAGCGCGGCATCGATGGAGTCCGAGGCGTCGTGCGAATGAGGGCTCACGGCGTGAGTGACTCTGGCCCAGAATCCCCGGCCGTGATCGTCGTGGTCGTGGTCGTGATGGCTTTCCGTGGACATCAGGCCTCCGTCCTCAGTTCGGGCAGGGCGCCTCGGTGATGGGACGGGATGGAGTCGCTCGCGTGCTCCGCGTTGTGAACAGCGTCGAGGACCAGTCGCGCCACGTGGTCGTTCTCGAGACGGTAGAACACCTGATTGCCTTCCCGGCGGGTCCTCACCAGCCGCGCCATCCGCAGCTTCGCCAAGTGTTGCGAGACCGCCGGGCCGGGCTTTCCCACCGCCGCAGCCAGATCCGTGACGGAGAGCTCGGTGTCCACCAGCGCCCACAACAGACGAACCCGGGTGCCGTCGGCAAGCATCCGGAAGATCTCGACGGCGAGCTCGACCTGCTCGTCAGGCAATGACGGTGGTTGCGTATCTGCACTCATGCGCAAATACTACCTCGGTGGGCTCGCATCGCGTGGGTGGTGGTTCTGGCCCTCGGGGTGCGACGCCATGCGTAGTACACGCTGGCACCATGGCCCCATGACCGTCGCCCGATCCCTCCTACTGTTCGTGTTGGCCGCCATCGCTGAGATTGGAGGTGCGTGGCTGATCTGGCAGGGAGTCCGTGAGCACCGCGGCTGGGTGTGGGTGGGTGCGGGGGTCATCGCCCTGGGAGCGTACGGTTTCGTGGCCACGCTGCAACCTGACGCTCACTTCGGCCGGATCCTCGCTGCATACGGCGGGGTGTTCGTCGCCGGGTCTCTGCTGTGGGGAGTCATCGCGGACGGGTTCCGCCCCGATCGGTGGGACATCACCGGAGCTCTCATCTGCCTGGTGGGGGTTGCCGTCATCATGTACTCCCCTCGCGCAGCGTGAGGCGATCCGCCGCCAGGCAAGGCACGCACAAGAAGCGGGAGTGCCGGGCAGCAGGTGGCCGAGGAGGCTAGAAGATCAGTGTTGCCCAGTAGTCGCGGAATCGGATGGTGGCCAAGGTCGCGATGACGGCCAGCCAGGCGATGAAGATCGTGGGTGCGTACCGTGCCAGGAACGAAGGCAGAATGCCGCGCTTGGCGAGCAGGGCCGACACGGCCACGAGCGTGACCACGGCGCACACCCATACGACCATGCAGTAGGGGCACAGGGCACCGATGCGGTACAGGCTCTGGAAGATCAGCCAGTGCACGAGGCCCACACCGGCAAGGGAGCCGGCGAGCAGGGCGAGCCAGTACCAGCGTCGCAGGTGTCCGCCGGCGAGGATGGCAGCGCCGGAGGCTGCGACGACGGGGAAGCCGGCCAGGCCGAGGACGGGGTTGGGGAACCCGAGGAGCTCGGCCTGCCAGGACATCATCACCGACCCGCAGCTGATCACGGGGTTGATGCTGCAGCTGGGGACGTGGGTGGGGTCGGCGAGAACGGCGACCTTCTCGACGATCAGGGCCGCGGACGCCAGGGCACCAGCGCTGCCAGCCAGGATCATCGCGATGGCGACCCACCGCCCGTCAGTGCTCGCTCCCGCTGCAGGCCCCGGGGTGGGGGAGTCGGCGGTGGCGGGTGGGGTCCGAGAGGACGTGCTGCTCACTTGGCGACTGCGGCGTCCAGCGCGGCTCGCAGCTCCTCCTCGCTGGTGGGGTTGATCATGGTGCCGTCGAGGAAGAACGTCGGGGTCCCTTGCACACCCAGCGCGAGCCCGTCCTGGCGGTCCTTCTCGATGCGGGCCTGGGTGGTCGGGTCGGCCACAGCGGCGTCGTAGGCGGCCAGGTCCAGTCCCAGGGTCGCGGCGAACTCACGGAACAGATCGGCGCGGGAGTCCTGCTGCTCGCCCCACTCGGGCTGGGTCTCGTACATCATCGTGTACATCTGCTCGAGCTTGCCCTGCGCGGCCGCGGCCTCCACGGCCTTCGCGGCGTTCATCGCGTTGGCGTGGCTGTCGATGGGAAAATAGCGGATGACGAAGCTCACCTCGCCCTCGTACTCGGCGCGGAGCTTCTCGATGGTCGGGAACGCCGCCCGGCAGGACTCGCACTCGAAGTCCAGGAACTCCACGAACACCGGGGCACCCTGCGGGGCGGTGGACAAGCGGTGGCTGTCCTCGCGCACGACGACACCGGTGCTGGTCGCCGCGTCGCCCGCCTGCGCGTCGGAGGGTGCGGGGCGAGCCGCGAGGACCACGGCGGTGACGAGCACGCCGAGCGCGAGGACCAACAGCACGGACAGGATGGTGTTGCGCTTGACCACGAACGATTCTCCTTGGGGCGTGACGCCGGCTCGCGACGGTGCGCCGACGACCAGGTGTGGGTGCTGGTGGCCTGCTGAGTTGACAGGGCCACGGCAGAGCGACCACAGTAACATCTGTTCACATGTTCAGATGGGAGGACGTTGATGGCAACCGTGTTGGGGCTTGACGGGTGTGCGGTGGAGTGCGTGCACCCGGACAAGGTGCGCCTGGTGACCGAGAACGCGCCGCGGCCCGAGGAGATCGCGGCCGTGGCCGCCGTGTTCAAGCTGCTCGGTGACCCGACCCGGGCCAAACTGCTGTACGCCCTGCTGGAGGCCGGGGAGCTGTGCGTGTGCGACCTGGCCGCGGCCACCGCGACGACGGAGACCACGGTCAGCCAAGCGCTGCGCCTGTTGCGCGCATCATCGGTGGTCACCGGTCGGCGCGAGGGACGCAACGTGTACTACCGCCTCTCCGACGCCCACGTGCGGATGCTGCTCGACGTCACCCGTGAGCACGCGGTGCACGGCACAGGTACAGGCGAAGACGTTGACCGTTCGGGGGTGGGCCCCGCGTGAGCGGCGGACACGGACACGGCGGCGGGCACGCCGGTGGCCGGCACCGGTGGCGCCTGGCCGTCGCGTTCGTCCTGGTTGGCGGGTTCTTCGGGGTCGAGCTGGTCGCGGGCCTGCTCTCGCAGTCGTTGGCGCTGATCTCGGATGCCGGGCACATGGCCGCCGACGTGGTGACCCTGGGGGCGGCGTTGGTCGCGACCCGGATCGCGACGCGCCCCGACAACACCGGGCGCCGCACCTTCGGCTCGTACCGGGCGGAGGTCTTCGCCTCCGGGCTGGCCGTGCTGCTCATGATCGGGGTGGCGGTGTACATCGGGGTGGAGGCGGTCAGCCGCATCGGCACCGACGCAGAGGTCGCTTCCGGCACCATGCTGGTCGTCGGCAGCATCGGACTGGTCATCAACGTCATCTGCATCTTCCTGCTCCGCGGCGGCGCCGGGGAGAGCCTGAACGTCAAGGGCGCCTACCTCGAGGTGATCGCCGACACATTGGGCTCGGTGGGCGTCATCGTCGCGGCGCTGCTGGTGTCCGCGACCGGCTCAGCGGTCTGGGACACCGTCATTGCCCTGGCCATCGCCGTGTTCGTGCTGGTGCGCGCGGTCATGCTCGGCCGGGAGGTCCTGGCGGTGCTCGGCCAGCACGCCCCAGCCGGCATCGAACCCACCGAGATGCTCGCCGCCCTGGAGAGCGTGGACGGCGTCTTCGGGGTTCACGACCTGCACGTGTGGACCCTGACCTCGGGCATGGACGTCGCCACCGCGCACCTGGTCACCGAGGCCGGCGACCCCGAACAGGTCCTCGCCGCGGCCCGGGCCGTCCTGCACGACCAGTTCGCGATCGCCCACGCGACGCTGCAGGTGGAGACCACGCGCGACCGCCAGTGCTCGGGGGTGAACTGGTGACCGGGTCCGCCCTGCCACAGATCCCACTGGGGACGATCTCGCGCCGCCGAGCCCAACTCGCCCTTCGCGCCCAGCTGCTGGCCGGGGCCTCGGTGGCCTACAACGTCATCGAGGCCATCCTGGCGATCAGCTGGGGAAGGGCGGCGGACTCGGCCGCCCTGGTCGGCTTCGGTCTGGACTCCACCGTGGAGGTCGCCTCTGGGCTGGTCATCCTCTGGCAGTTCCGCCACCAGGTGCCCGAGTCGCGTGAGCACACCGCGCGCCGGTTGATCGCGGTGTCGTTCTTCGCGCTTGCCGCGTACGTCACGGCCGACTCGTTGACGGCGCTGGCCACCGGCCAGCGACCAGACACCGCCCCGCTCGGGATCGCGCTGGCTGCGACCTCGTTGGCCGTGATGCCCTTGCTGTCCTGGACGCAGCGCCGCACCGGACGCGAGCTGGGGTCTGGCTCGGTCGTCGCGGACTCCACCCAGACCTTGCTGTGCACCTACCTGTCCGCCGTGCTCCTGCTGGGACTGCTCGCCAACGCCTTCCTGGGCTGGTGGTGGCTCGACTCGGTCGCCGCGCTGGTCATCGCCGCGGTCGCGGTCCGCGAGGGACTCGAGAACTGGCGCGGGGAGGACTGCTGCACCCCGGGGATTCTGCCGCCGGCCACGACGCAGGACCGGTGCTCGGACCCCGGCTGCGACTGCTGAGCCACGTGCGACCAGGCCTTACTCCCTCGCGAGTGGTGGCGCCTCTTCATCGAACCTTCATGGCTCGCGGATGGATGAGACTGCACAAATCGGGCAGCATGGGCTCAATGTGCCTACCGACGTCCATGCCCGAACGCGTGGGCGCGACACGGTCCTTCCGCTATCTGGCGGCCGTCCTCCTCCTCCTTCTCTTTGGTGCGGGGTGCGCACCGGACCCCGGCTCGGTTGCCGCCCAAGCGAACGCGGGTGACCGAAAGGGGTACGTCTCCGGCGACGGCGCCGTCGAGACGATCCCCGAGGCCGACCGCGCCGAGCCGATCGAGCTCAAGGGTGCCCTGCTCGACGGCACCGCCTGGGACAGCGCCTCGGCCCACGGCGAGGTGCTCGTGCTGAACGTCTGGGGCTCATGGTGCGCGCCCTGCGTTGCCGAGGCCCCCGACCTGCAACGGGTCTGGACCGACCTTCAGGCCGCCGGTGCCCCGGTGCAGTTCATGGGCATCGACTTCCGTGAGGAGCCCGAGCGAGGCGCCGCCTTCGTGAAGAAGGCCGGCGTGACCTACCCCAGCCTCAGCGACGAGTCCGGGGTGCTCATCCTCGCCCTGCAGGGCAAGGCCCCGACGGTCCCCACGACCCTGGTGCTCGACACGCTGGGCCGAATCGCCGCCCGAGTCAACGGGCCGGCCTCGGCGACCACCCTGCGCGCTCTGGTCGACGACGTCGTCGCCGAGTCGTGACCCTCGCCGCCGACGGACCCCTGGCCGTGCTCGCCGCCGGCGAGACGATCGTCTCGGGGGCGCTGCCCCTGGCGATAGCGGTCGCTGCACTCGCCGGCCTGGTGTCGTTCGCGAGCCCGTGCGTCCTGCCGCTCGTGCCCGGCTTCCTCGGATACGTCTCCGGCCTGACCGGTGAGCCGTTGGCCGACCGGTCGCGCAGCCGCATGGTCCTCGGCGCGCTGTTCTTCGTGCTCGGGTTCACGGCGGTGTTCGTGCTGGGGTCCATCTTCGTGACCACAGCAGGGCGAGCGCTCATCGAGCACCGCACGCTCCTCATGCGCGTGGGCGGGGTGCTCGTCATCCTCATGGGCCTGGTCTTCCTGGGCGTCGGGAGCCAACGCGAGGCAAAGATCGCCTGGCGCCCGCGTGCCGGGCTGGCCGGAGCCCCCCTGCTCGGTGCCGTCTTCGCCCTCGGCTGGGCGCCCTGCACCGGGCCGACCCTTGCCGCCGTCCTCGTCATGGCCACGGCCACGGCGGACCCGCAGGTCGGTCGCAGCGTCGCGCTCGCAGCGGCATACGGCATTGGCCTCGGGCTGCCCTTCGTGCTCCTCGCGGCAGGCCTGGACCGGGCCGGTCGCGCCTCGGGCTGGTTACGCCGCCACCAGCGCAGCATCCAGGTCGTCGGTGGGGTCATGCTCATCGTCGTCGGGGTGCTGCTCCTCACCGGTGTGTGGGAGGACCTCAACCGGTGGCTCCAGAGCGAGCTCGTGAGCGGTTTCCGTGTCGCGCTGTGACCGCACCATTGCGCGAAGCGGATCCGGACACACACGTGTGACGTCGGCGACCCAGCTCGGCATCTCACGGCCCGCGACGTCGTTGGCGTGATGGCCTCGCGGGCGGCAACCACCCAGACTTGGGCTGTCCTGGCGCGTGCAAAGGGGGTAGCTGTCAGTCAGGGGAGGTGTCTGTCCAGGCGGGTCAGCAGCGGCCCGACGAGTGGCCAGTGGTGGGCGCCCGCGTTGATGGCCCTTTCCCGGACCCCGTCAATGCCGCGGCGGAGCACCACAGCAGGGGAGTGCAGCCCGTTGTCGGATGTGGAGCGCGCTCGCCGGTTGACCCATTGCGCGCATCCGGCGCACACGCCGACCTCCGGGTGGGCACCCAGGCGGGTCAGGTCCGTTTCCTCGAAGGGGTTGCCACAGCACCAGCAGGCCGGTCGTTGGGCATGGGCCGACGCTCCTGATGCAGTGTCCATGACAGACATGGTCACCCCTACAGGGCGCCCGCGGCCAGAGGACCGGACCGTGCGCCAGTCGACGCTTGCCTGAGGGCGTCGACGAGCTGGGCGACCGTGGGCGCTCCCGCCAGACCGTGCGGTGTGGTGTACACCCGGCACGCCATCGCCGGGACCTTGCCCGGCAGGGCAAACGGGTCCCGGCCGGCGATGACGATGGTGGGAGAGCCCGTAAAGCCCAACCGGTCGGCGTCCTCGGGTGTCTCCACAGCCTCGGTGCTCACCGTGATCCGGACATCGGCGAGCGTCGCGGCCACCTGCAGCCGATCCATCGCGGTGCGCCAACTCGGGCAGCCATCGAAGTACAACACCGTCACTGCAAGGCTCATGACCTCATCCTCGCGCCCAACGGAGGTGACGTGTTCTCGCGGGTAGTGCATCGGTCCTCCTGTCGGTCCAGTGTCGGGGTTTCGGTGTTGGATTTCTTGCGTCGGCTGGAGACGGCGGTAGCCCGGACAGCTCAGCGGGAGGGGTCGAAGCGTCGCAGGCGCAGGCTGTTGCTCACGACGAAGACCGAGCTGAATGCCATCGCCGCACCGGCGATGAGGGGGTTGAGCAACCCGAGAGCGGCAAGGGGGAGGGCGGCGACGTTGTAGGCGAACGCCCAGAAGAGGTTGCCCTTGATGGTGCCCAGCGTGGCTCGGGCGAGGCGGATGGCGTCGGGCGCGGCTCGCAGGTCGCCGCTGACCAGGGTGAGGTCGGAGGCCTCGATGGCGACGTCGGTGCCGGTGCCCATGGCCAGCCCGAGGTCGGCCTGCGCCAGGGCCGCTGCGTCGTTGACACCGTCACCGACCATGGCCACGACCGCACCTTGGGACTGCAGGCGCTTGACGACGTCGACCTTGTCGGCCGGCAGGACCTCGGCGATGACGTCCTGCGGGTCGATGCCGACCTGCCGGGCGACCTCGAGCGCGGCGCGCTCGTTGTCGCCGGTGAGCAGCACCGGGCGCAACCCCAGACGTCGCAGGTCCGCGATGGCCGGGCGTGAGCTGTCCTTCACGGTGTCGGAGACGACGACGACCGCACGGATGCTGCCGTCCCAGGCCACCCAGACCGGGGTCCTGCCCTCGGTCTCCGCAGCCTCGGCCAGCTGCACCAGGTCCTCGGGGGCGGTCAGCGACCACTGGTCGGCGAGCCAGGAGCGGCGCCCGGCCTGCGCGGCGTGCCCGTCCACGACTCCGGACACACCGTTTCCGCCGTGCCCGGTGAAGTCCTCGACCGGCATCAGGTCGAGGCCGGTCTCGCTGGCATGTTTGGCGATCGCGCGCCCGATGGGGTGCTCGGAGGCGTCTTCGAGGGCACCGGCGATGGCAAGCACCCGCTCGAGGGACTGACCCTGCGCCGGGTGGACCTGGCTCACGCCCATCTGGCCGGTGGTCACGGTGCCGGTCTTGTCGAGCACGATGGTGTCGACACGGCGGGTGGACTCCAGGATCTGCGGGCCCTTGATGAGGATGCCGAGCTGCGCGCCTCGGCCCGTTCCGACGAGCAGCGCTGTGGGGGTGGCGAGCCCGAGGGCGCAGGGGCAGGCGATGATCAGGACGGCGACGGCGGCGGTGAAGGCCGCGGTCGCGGAGTGGCCGGTGATGAGCCAGGCCGCCAGGGTGGTCAGCGACAGACCGATGACGATGGGGACGAACACCGCGGACACCCGGTCGGCGAGTCGCTGGACGTCGGCCTTGCCGTTCTGGGCGTCCTCGACGAGGCGGGCCATCTGGGCGAGCTGGGTGTCGGAGCCGACGCGCGTGGCCTGGACGACCAGGCGTCCTCCGGCGTTGACGGTGGCACCGACCACGCTGTCGCCGGGGGCGACCTCGACGGGGACGGACTCGCCGGTGAGCATGGCGGCGTCGATGGCGGAGGAGCCGCTGATGATCGTGCCGTCGGTCGCGACCTTCTCTCCCGGTCGCACGACGAAGCGGTCGCCGACGGCCAGCTGAGAGACCGGCATCCGGATCTCGACCGGGCCCTGTGGGCCGTCTCGCAGTACGGCGACGTCCTTGGCGCCCATGTCGAGCAGGGCCCGCAGCGCGGCACCGGAGGTGCGCTTGGCCTTGGCCTCGAAGTAGCGGCCGGCGATGATGAACGTCGTCACCGCGGCGGCGACCTCGAGGTAGAGGTGTGCCTCCTCGGCTCCGGAGCGGCCGGGGAAGAGGTCGAACGGCATCCGCATGCCGGTCATGCCGGCGTCGGTGAAGAACAGCGCCCACAGCGACCAGAGGTAGGCAGCGCCCACGCCGACCGAGATGAGTGTGTCCATCGTGGCCGCGCCGTGGCGCAGGTTCGCCCAGGCTGCACGATGGAACGGCAGCGCGCCCCACACGACGACGGGGGAGGCCAGGGTCAGGGAGAGCCACTGCCAGTTGTCGAACTGAAGCGCCGGCACCATGGACATCAGGAGCACCGGCACCGTGAGGAGGGTCGACACGACCAGGCGCTGGCGCCACGCGGCGGCTTCTTCGTCCTTGGCGCGTTGCGCGGCATCCACCGGGGCGCTGGTGGTGTCCGTCGTGGGCGGGGCAGGCAGGGTCGCCGTGTAGCCGGTGGCCTCGACGGTGGCGACGAGGTCCGCCGGGTCCACATCGGCGGCGAAGCTGACCTTGGCCTTCTCGGTCGCGTAGTTCACGGTGGCCGTGACGCCGGGCATCCTGTTCAGCTTCTTCTCGATGCGGGCCGCGCATGACGCGCAGGTCATGCCCCCGATCATGAGCTCGACGTCGCGGTCGTGCTGCTGCGTGTCGTCCACGTGCGTGGTCATTACTGTCCTTCCGACCCTGGTCGAGGGTCCGTGCTGCGTTGTCAGGCGGTGGCGAGGTGGTAGTCGCCGGCCTCGTCGAGGGCGGCGACGACGTCGGTCTCGCTGACCGGGGTGTCACTGGTCACCGTGACGGTTGAGGTGCCTCCGGCGGCGAGGTCGATGGTGACGTCGGTGACGCCGGGGATCTCCTGGAGTTCGCTGCTCACGGCGCTCACGCAGTGGCCGCAGGTCATGCCGGTGACGGGAAAGG
>NZ_DAORSO010000021.1:0-11123 GCF_035443565.1 Ornithinibacter sp.
CGGCGCGCTGGGACTCTTTGGTGCTCGGGGCCATCGGCTTCTCTCCTGCGCAGCGGTGCGCGTGGCGTCAGTTACGTCTGGCGCCCACCGTAGTCAGTCGGGCCGACAGGCATCACCAGGGCCAGCCGGACAGGGCTCACCCGTTGGCGATGAGGCGCAGCAGGTTCGCGTCGGGGTCGAGCAGCCCTCCGATGCGCAGGCCCGAGGCCTCCAGCTTGGGGAGGTGAAGCCGCGGCCACCCCTGCTCACCCACCGGCACCCCGGCATCCGCACACACCTGGACGAACGAATCGACGTCGTCGAGGCGCAGGCAGGAGCTGAACGCGCTCGTCGCCGGGTCGAGATCGGGGAACGGGAAGAACTCGAGCACCACCGGCCCCCGGGCGAGGATCATCCACCCCTGGTCGCGGTACTGCTCCACGAAGCCCAGCCGAGCGTAGAAGGCCGAGGTCGCCGCGAAGTCGCGCGATGCCAGGTTGGGCGTCGCCCGGTCACCCACGACGGTGCGAGCTGGGCAAGGCCCTCCCGTGCGATTGGCGCCCCCACCGGCCTGGAGCCGCCGCCGGAGCGCGGCAGGATCCTTGACCGTCAGGCCGTGAGCCTTCATCACCCTGACATAGGCGTCCACCTTGCGGTCGATCGACTCCTCCTGCGCCGCCGCATCCTCAGCGGCCTGCTCAGCAGCGGCAACCTTGGCGCGCATGTCAGGGTCGGGGGCGGAACTCGACCAGATCGCGCACAGTGACCGCCACGAAAACCGCCGCGTCACGCGGTCGCCTCCAGTTCCGCCACTCGGGCGTCAATGGCCTCTGCGAACCGGCGCACTTCGCCTGGGGCGATGCCGTTGACCGCTGCGGCCCGCCGCCAGGTCCTCACCGCTTGGACGACCTTGCGCACGACGTCAGCCGACTCGGCCGGGGACAGCCGACACGCCTGAGCGAGGTCGCACAGCGCGGCGACCTCCTCATGGGAATCGACGGCCCCGAGGATGCCGGTCATCCTGCGAGCCCGCAGATCGGGGTTGGGGTTGACGTCGAACAGCGGGCTCAGCGCCCATCCCCCGCGGCGGCGAAGGAACCCGTGGTTGCGCAGGTGGTCGTCGGTGTTGTGCACCGCGACGGAGAAGACGACCCTGGCAAAGAGTTCCTTGAGGTCCTCGTTCACCATCGCGCCGGATTCACTCAAGGCGTCAATGATGTCGACGTAGTCGCGATCGTCGCCATCGCGTGCCCCCACCAGCGTCATGGCACTGATGTAGCCCAGCCGCACACCACCGACCTCGCGGTCGAACCGGCTCACGAGCAGCACGGATCGAGACCCCACGGTGGTCAACCGGTTGCAGGGAACTCTCAACCCAGCGGCTTGAGCCAGGTCGAGCATGGTCTTCTCCCACGCCATGACATCCCACTCGTCAGCGGCATGCGGGAACTTCGCGATCATCAGTGTGCCGTCATCACCACGCACGGACGCCTTGGGGCGGGCCCCGCCCAACGATCCCGAACCGGCATCCAGCAAAGCCTTCACCGCTGAGAAGTCGTCGAGATCGGCATCCGACCCGACCCGGTCCGCGGATGCCAGCAACTGTGGAAGCGAGACCAGCCGGGGCACGTCCTCGTGCGGGCCCAGGAACGGACCGTCACCGTCCCGGAAGCGCAGGTTGCCTTGCCGGGTGATGTCGCTGACGCCGAGCAGGTAGTCGGTCTCAGTTGCTGCGGGGAGCCGCTGGGATGCGTGCCGCTGCTCCGCTCGGCGGCGCTTGTCGAGCAGGTTGCGCCCCCACCGGTCGGGAGAGCAGTCGGCGAACGACCCCGGCAATCCATCGACGTACTGCTGCCCTGCCTGCCGAGGGAGCGCGGGCTCGAGGTCGTACCCGGATCGGTCAGCGAGATAGGCGACGTCGTACACGACGGTGGTGGTCACGTTCGATCGACGCGTGGTGAAGAAGGCCGTCCCCGCGAGCACCGGACGTCCATCGATGTCGACGTGGACCCTGACCTCGTTCAATGGCGCACCCGCTTCGGGAGCGCGGCCGACGCCCTCGCACGGCCGAGGTCGGTCTCGAACGGGTCGAGCGCATCGACCACCCGGTCAAGGGCACCCAACGCCCGCGCCACCGCCAGGACCGTGCCGAACGACACCGCCGGGTCACCGTGCTCCAGGCGGCGCAGTGTGTCGCGCGAGATGTTCGCCCGCTCAGCCACCTGCACGGCCGTGAGGTTCAGCATGCGCCGCCAAGCGCCCAGGTGCTCACCGACCTCCGTGGCGGCGCGCTGGACCCGCACCGGGGTCGGCTTGGCTGGCATCGCGACCTCTCACTGACTGATAATGACGGCTAGAGCACCCATCATGACATCTAGGGACTGACATGTCAGTCATTAGATTGATCCGCTTCAGTGGCGCGGCACGCTGCCGACACCACGATCAGCAGCCTCAGCCGGCGTGCACGACCTGCGCCGCGACCGCGTCGAGCACGGCGACGTCCCCGGTGTACGGCCCGTCCGCGCGCGGCCAGTGGGTGACGACGTCGGTGAACCCCAGCTCCGCGGCGCGCCCGGCCATCTCGGCGTAGAGCTCGACCGACTCCAGCGAGAACCGGGGTGAGGAGTCGAGCGAGAGGAGGCGGTCGAGCGGGCCGCGCCCCACGGCATCCACCGCGTCATCGAACCGCCGCACGAGCTCACCGACGTGGGCGAACCATTCGTCGAGGGTGTCACCGCGGCCGCCGTAGGTGATCCAGCCGTCGCCGAGCGTGGCCGCGAGCCGGATCGAGCGCGGACCGTTCGCCGCGACGAGCAGCGGCACCCGGTGGCGCACCGGGCCGGGCAGGGTGCGAGCCCCGCGCGCCGAGTACCAGGCCCCCTCGTGGTCGACGCGATCCTCGCGCAGCAGCCGGTCGAGCAACGGCACGAACTCGTGGAACCGGTCGACCCGCTGCTTGAGCGTGCGCTCCTCGCCGAGGATGCGCGCGTCGAGGTCGCCCCCGGTGCCGAGCCCGCAGAGGAACCGCCCGCCCGACACGTCGTCGAGGGTCAGCACGTCACGGGCGAACGTGTACGGATGCCGGTAGTTCGGCGACGACACGAAGGTGCCGAGGCCGATCGCCGAGGTCACACCGGCCGCCGCGGCCAGCGTCGGCACCGCCGCGAACCACGACGCGTCGGGCAGCCCGCCCCACACGAGGTGGTCGTAGGTCCAGGCGTGGTCGAACCCCATGTCCTCGGCCGCCCGCCACATCGGGGCCGACTCGCGCCACGGCAGTTCGGGCAGGATCGTGATGCCGTGCCGGATGCCGATCACGTCACGACCGCGGATGCCGGTGCTCGCCGCCGTGGTCATCGCGCCACCCGCGTCTGGTCGCCAATGCCGGTGAGCGGTACCAGATCACCGAGGTCTGCGCGGATGCCGCTGACCCGCAGGTCACCGGCCGCTTCGGCCTCGGCCCACTCCCGACGGCCGGTCGCGAGCGCAAGCCAGGTGACGGCATCCGTCTCGACGACGTTCGGTGGGGTGCCGCGGGTGTGGGTCGGGCCCTCGATGCACTGGACCGCACCGAACGGGGGCACGCGCACCTCGACACTGCGACCCGGGGCGCGCGCGCCGAGTTCTTCGAGGGTGAAGCGCACGGCGGTGGCGAGCGTGGGGCGGTCGACGGCATCCGGATCTGCGAGCCACGTGGTGAGTGCCGACTCACCCGCGACGGGGTCGGTGCGGCGGCGGGGAGGCATGGAGCGAGGGTACCGAGGCGCGGTGACGGTCGGATCGGTGCTGGCGGTCGGGGTCGGAGGTCGGGCCGGCGTCGGACTGGGTGTCCGGCCGACCCGTAGCCTTCGGACATGGGTGAGGCACTGTTCGAGCGGGACGGGTCTCTGGTCACCGTCGTGCTTGACGGGCAGCCGCAGTCGGCGGTCGACGTCGACGACCCGACCCGTCTGGACTTCGAGTACGTGCAGCACTTCGCCCTCGCCATCGAGGCGTTGGCGGCGGACGGCCCGCTGCGCGTCACGCACGTCGGCGGGGCGGGGCTCACGCTGGCTCGCTGGCTGAACCATTCCCGGGATGGTTCACCCCAGATCGTCCTCGAGCCGGATGCCGCGCTCACCGACGCCGTGCGCCGTGAGCTACCGCTCCCGCGCGGGCACCGGATCAGGGTGCGGCCGGTCGACGGTCTGACCGGGGTCGCTGCCCTGCGCGACGCCAGCGCCGACGTCGTCGTGCTGGACGCCTACGCCGGTGGCCAGGTGCCGCCCGAGCTGGGCACGCTCGAGTGGTTCGGTGAGCTCCGCCGAGTGCTGGCCCCCGGCGGGCTCGTGCTCGCCAACGTCGCCGACGAGCCGGGCATGGCGTACGCCGCTCGGGTGGCTGCCGGCGCTCGTGAAGCTCTGGGCCACGTCGCGTTCCTCGGGCTGCACGAGGTGCTCAAGGGCAAGCGCTTCGGCAACCTCGTCCTCGTCGCCACCACCCACCCACTCGACCTCTACACGCTGAGGCGTTCCACGGCATCCGCCCCATTGCCCACCGGGGTCATGGGCTGGGACGAGATCCTCCGGCGGCGCCCCGGGGCCCGGCCGTTCAGCGCGGCCGGCGGTGACACGGCATCCTCACCCCCGCCGCCTGCGCGAGGGGCCTGGCGCCGCCGCTGACCGCACTGCGTCCGGCACCTTGGCTGCCAGAGGCACCAACTTGCCGGACGTTGCACCCTGCACCCGGCGGACGTCCGGCACCTTGGCTGCCAGAGGCACCAACCTGCCGGACGCTACGGGCTGGGCGGACGGTAGGCCCCTCGCCAGCCACGTGACTGCAACAGGCGCGCCAAGCTCGCGAACAGCGGCTCAGGGTCGACCCGCAGCGACAGCACGGACACACTCACGGCCGCACCGTCCTCGGCAGCGAGGTCCATGAGGCGGACGTCATCACTGAGGACGTTGAGCAGTCGTGCATGCCCGGCGCCCTGAACCTCAAGACGAACGCCGTGCGCCACCCACTCGACATCGAGGTACCTGCGCCCATGGGCCGACTCACGCAGGGTCTGCCGGCTTGGCTCCGGGAGACCACGTGCGCGACACAGCCGGGCAAAGTCGAGTTCGTTCATGGAGCGCACGCCATCCCCGATGTCAGCGACGACTCCGGAGAGGACCCCCCGGTAGGCGTGGCGCCGAACGCGAGACATCTCGACTCCCAGATCTTCCACACTCACCAGCCGCTGCTGAACCGGCAACACCAGCAGGTACGCCGCCTGCCGAGGGGTTCGTGCCCACAATGCCGCCTGCACCGCAGCCACCGCGGGACGGGCGCGCGGGATGCCGTGAGGCGCCGCGTCGTCGTCGCCCCACCGTCGGCTCTCATGCAGGACGACGCCGGCTGGACGCCCCTTGCGGGTGGACTTCGTGACCCAGATGTGGATGGCGGTCTCCTCGAAACCGGTCAGCCCGGACGCCTGGAGTGCAGTGACCCCACCCAGCCGGGCCGACGTACCGACGTGGAGCAGGGCCGCGCGCCACGCGGCATCACCAACGAGTGGGCCGTGGTCGAGCACTACACCACGGTGCGGCAGGTGCCGCCAACGCTCGGCGGTGACATGAGCGCGTCGGCGTCCCCGGGTCACCCCGGCCTCTCGGAGACGCGCCAAGGACACGACACGGTCGATGGCCTCGGGGAGCTCGCCGACGTCTCGAAGGCGGCGCGACTGATGGTCCATGGCTCGATGGTCAGACCCCGGGTCGATCCGGCACAGCCAGCGGGAGGGGGCTGTGGACAACGTGAGCTGTCCGCCCGCCCTGTGGACAACGGCATCCAGCGTTTTGCGTCCGGCAGGTTGGCTGTCAGAGGAACCAACCTGCCGGACGCAAGAAATCACGCTTGGCCAACGTCCGGCACTTTGGCTGCCTGGGGCACCAACCTGCCGGACGCAAGCCGAAAGGGCTTGGGGGTCAGCCCTTGTCGCCGCGCAACTTTCGCAGCAGCTTGGAGCCCAAGGAATCGTTCTCGATCAGGATGCCGCCCCTGTAGGGGATGCCCACAGGGCGTGCACTCCCAGCGGCCCCTGAGCCCGCCAACGAACCAGGCACGGCCGATCCATCCACCGCAGCCGCAGCCGCAGCCGCAGCCGCTGTCGCCGAGCCAGCTGCTGAGCCACCGGCCTCATGCTGTGCAAGCGTCCCCGCGAGGTCGGCGAGCAGCGTGTCGACCTCCTCCTCGTCATAACCCCTGCGGAGCTGCGTCTGGGTGAACCGCACACCCTCCACGTCGCGGGACGACATCGGCGCCTCAGCGACGGGCAGGCCCGACTCGTGGTGCCGCAGGGCGACGACCGCCCGATCGAGGAAGTCATCGACCTCCCGCTCGTCGTACCCCCGCCGGAACTGCGTCTGGGTGAAGGTGGTGTTGAGGACGTCGTCCCCTCGCAGGATCCTGGGCATCAGTCCACCCACACTCGGGCGTTGCGGAACATCCGCAGCCACGGGCTCTCGGCCTCGACCGGCTCCGAAGTCCACGACAGCTGCGCGTTCCGGGCGACGCGCTCGGGGTGCGGCATCATCGCGGTGAACCGGCCGTCGGGCGTCGTCACCGCGGTCAACCCGTCGGGCGACCCGTTGGGGTTGGCCGGGTACCGCGAAGCGACCGCACCGTGCGAGTCGACGAACCGCGCGACGCGCGCCACGGCATCCGCGTCACCGCGTGACGAGAAGTCGGCGAAGCCCTCACCGTGGGCGACGGCGATCGGCAACCGGCTGCCCGCCATGCCGGCGGTGAAGATCGACGGCGACTCCACGACCTCGACCATCGACAGCCGCGCCTCGTACTGCTCGGAGGCATTGCGGGTGAACCGCGGCCACGCGTCGGCGCCCGGGATCAGGTCGGCCAGCGCCGCGAACATCTGGCAGCCGTTGCAGATGCCGAGCCCGAAGGTGTCGCCGCGGTGGAAGAAGTCGTGGAAGCCCTGCGTCAACGCCTCGTTGAACAGCACCGAGCGCGCCCAGCCCTCACCGGCGCCGAGGGTGTCGCCGTACGAGAACCCGCCGCACGCCACCAGCCCGACGACGTCGGCGAGGTCGAACCGCCCCGCCTGGAGGTCGGTCATGTGCACGTCGTAGGTGTCGAACCCGGCGCGGTCGAACGCGAACGCGGTCTCGACGTGGCTGTTCACGCCCTGCTCGCGCAGGATGGCCACCTTCGGCCGCGCCCCGAGGTTCACATAGCGCGCCGCCACGTCGTCGGTGGGGTCGAAGGTCGGCGCGACGACGAGCCCGGGGTCGCCATCGGCCCCGAACGCCTCGTGCTCCTGCGCGGCGCACTCCGGGTTGTCGCGCAGCGTCGCGATGCGCCACGACACCTCGTCCCAGGCCTGCGCCAGGTCACGCACCGGCTCCTCCAGCACACCGTCCCCGGCCACCGACACCCGAACGACACGACCGGATGCCGTCCCGCCGACCACCGTGACCACGTCACCGAGGCCGTGGCTGGCGAACACCTGGAGCACCTCCGCGGTGCGAGCGGCTGGCACCCCCAGCACGGCGCCGAGCTCCTCGGCGAACAGCGCAGCCACCGACGGCACGTCGAGCTCGACCCCGACCGCACCGGCGAAGGCCATCTCGCACACCGCGGCCCACAGGCCCCCGTCGGAACGGTCGTGGTACGCCACCTCGACCGAGCGGGACCGCAGGTCGGCCAGCGCCGCCACGAGCGAGAGCAGCCGCTGCGGGTCATCGAGGTCCGGCACCGGGCCGCCGAACTCACCCTGCACCTGCCCCAGGATCGACCCGCCCAGCCGGTCGCGACCAGCACCGAGGTCGACGAGCACGAGCACGTCGCCCGGGCGCAGCTGCGGGGTCCACGAGCCACGCACGTCGGGCAGCGACGCGAACGCCGTGACGACGAGCGACACCGGCGAGGTGACCTGACGCGCCTCCCCGGTCGCGGCATCCGTCCAGCGGGTGCGCATCGACAGCGAGTCCTTGCCGACCGGCACCGACACCCCGAGCTCGGGGAGCAGCTGCATCGCGACGGCCTCGACGGTGTCGAACAGCGCAGCGTCCTCGCCGTCCTCACCGCACGCGGCCATCCAGTTGCACGACAACTTGACCCCGGTCAACGACGACAGCGGCGCTGCGAGCAGGTTGGTGAGCGCCTCCCCGACCGCCATCCGACCCGACGCGGGAGCGTCGACCGAGGCCACCGGCATCCGCTCGCCCGTGGCCATCGCCTCACCCGCGAAGCCGACGTGGTCGGCCAAGGTCACGGCGACGTCGGCGACGGGCACCTGCCACGGCCCGACCATCTGGTCGCGGTGGGTCAACCCGCCGACGGTGCGGTCGGCGATCGTCACGAGGAACCGCTTGGACGCCACGGTCGGATGCCGCAGCACGGCATACGCGGCGTCCTTCAGGTCCAGCCCGGTGAGGTCCAGGGTGCCCGGGTCGCGCTCCACGCGGGTCACGTCGCGCACCATCTTCGGGGGCTTGCCGAGCAGCACCTCCATCGGCATGTCGATGGCGCGGTCCTCGTCGGCGAGGTCGTCCGGGCCGTCGGCGAGCACGAGGCGGCCGTCGTCGCGAGCGACCCCGACGACGGCGTAGGGGCAGCGCTCACGCTCGCACAGCGACGCGAACAGCGGCAACGAATCGGGCGCGAGCGCCAGCACATAGCGCTCCTGCGACTCGTTGCACCAGGCCTCCTTCGGGGCGAGCCCCGACTCCTCGAGCGGCACGGCCGACAGGTCGAAGCGGGCCCCGAGCCCGGCCCCGTCGACGAGCTCGGGGAAGGCGTTGGACAGGCCCCCGGCGCCGACGTCGTGGATGGCGAGCACGGGGTTGTCGTCCCCGAGGCCCCAGCAGTGGTTGATGACCTCCTGGGCGCGGCGCTCGATCTCGGGGTTGCCGCGCTGCACCGAGTCGAAGTCAAGCTCGGCCGCGTTGGCCCCGGCCGCCATCGACGACGCGGCCCCGCCGCCCATGCCGATGCGCATGCCGGGTCCGCCGATCTGCACGAGCAGTGTGCCCGCGGGGAAGACGATCTTCTCGGTCATGTCTGCGCTGATCGTGCCGAGCCCGCCGGCGCTCATGATCGGCTTGTGGAAGCCGCGGCGCACCCCGTCGACGGTCTGCTCGTAGACCCGGAAGAACCCGCCCAGCCCGGGCCGGCCGAACTCGTTGTTGAACGCGGCCGCCCCGATCGGGCCGTCGAGCATGATCTCGAGCGGGCTCGCGATGTGCGCCGGGGCGCCGTACTTCTCACTCTCCCAGGGCTCCTCGAGCCCCGGCAGGTGCAGGTTGGACACGGCGAACCCGGTGAGACCGGCCTTCGGCGCCGAGCCACGGCCGGTGGCGCCCTCGTCGCGGATCTCACCGCCGGCACCCGTGGCCGCACCCGGGAACGGGCTGATCGCGGTCGGGTGGTTGTGCGTCTCGACCTTCATGAGCACGTGCACGTCGCCCTCGCGCCCGGCGTAGCGGCTCGGCCCGTCGGCGGCCTCCGGCATCCAGCGCACGCGACGTCCGCCGACCATGACCGAGGCGTTGTCCTTGTAGGCGACGACCGTGCCCTCACCGGCGACGGCCTCGGTGTGCCGGATCATCCCGAACAGCGACCGGGTCTGGACGACCCCGTCGACGACGAAGTCGGCGTTGAAGATCTTGTGGCGGCAGTGCTCGGAGTTGGCCTGCGCGAACATCATCAGCTCGACGTCGCTGGGGTTGCGCCCGAGCCCGGTGAACGCGTCGACGAGGTAGTCGACCTCGTCGTCGGACAGGGCCAGGCCGTAGGCCGTGTCGGCCTCGACGATCGCCTCGCGGCCGCGGCCGAGCACGTCGACGCGCTCCATCGGCTCGGCCTCGCGCTCGTCGAACAGGGCGGCGGCGTCGGCCCGGGTGGGCAGGGCAGCTTCGGTCATCCGGTCGTGGAGGAGGTCTGCGAGGGCGCCCCACTGCTCCTCGGTGAGCGGCTCGTCGGTGGCGACGAGGTACTCGGTGACGCGCTCCACCCGGCGGATGTCGACGCCGCAGTTGTGCGCGATGTCGGTGGCCTTGCTCGCCCACGGCGACAGCGTCCCCAGGCGCGGTGCGACGACCACGGTGGCGAGGTGGGCACCCGAGGCGGCACCGGCATCCGGCGGCCCGTAGGTCAGCAGCTTCGTGACCGTGGCCGCGGTCGCCTCGTCGAGGGGCTGCTCACTGGCGACCCAGTGCACGTGCCGCGCGCTGACACCGGTGACCGTCGGGACGGCGCGGTGCAGGCGTTCGAGCAGCGCTGCCGCACGGAACGGCGAGAGGGCGTTGCCGCCCGGGACGGTGGTCAGCACGAGGTCGTGCGACGAAGCCATGAGCAGGTCTCTCCCGGAGCTGGGCGCGAGGGCGGATGCCGTGTCCAAGGTTACCGGGGCGGCTCACCTGCCGCGTTCCACCCGCCATCGGCCCGAGGCTGCCTCCGCCTTGAGCCCGGACCTTTCGTGGAAGGCTGGCCCCGCAGTGTCTGCGGCTGAAGGAGTGCGCATGAGTCGAGTGGTGGTTCTGGGCGGATCCGGTGCGATGGGCGCCCAGGTGTGCAGGCTCTTGCGCGAGCGCGGCAACGACGTCCTCGCAGCCTCACGCGCCACCGGGGTCGATGTGTGCACCGGCGCCGGGCTCGAGGCCGCCCTGTCCGGCGCTGACACCGTCGTCGACTGCCTCAACGTCGTGACGATGTCTCGCCGTACCGCGGTGTCGTTCTTCGCCGGGGCCGCCACCCGGGTCTCCGACGCAGCCGCCACGGCGGGGGTCGGCCACATCGTCTGCCTGTCGATCGTCAACGTCACCGACCCGACGGTGCGCCGCCTCACCGGGTACTACGCCGGCAAGGCCGCCCAGGAGCAGGCGTACGCGGCGGGCCCGGTGCCACTCACCCTGGCGCGCACGACGGCGTGGTTCAGCCTGGCCGAGACGTTCCTGTCACAGATCAGGCTCGGCCCACTCGCCCTCGTTCCCGGGCTGGCGCTGCAACCCGTGCACCCGCTCGCCGCGGCAACCTTCGTCGCGGATGCCGTCGAGTCCGGCCCCGCGCCCACCTCACCCCCGAGCACCTCACCGACACACGCCGGACCGACACACGCCGGACCGACACACGCCGGTCCGACCAGCACGGGACCGACCGTG
>NZ_DAORSO010000021.1:11223-19914 GCF_035443565.1 Ornithinibacter sp.
ACCGACACACGCCGGACCGACACACGCCGGTCCGACCAGCACGGGACCGACCGTGCGTCAGCTCGCGGGCCCGCAGGTGATGGACGCGGCAGTGATGGCGCGCGCAGTGGCGAGCGCACGGCATCCGGGCGTGCGGGTCACGCGGTTGCCCATCCCGGTGCGAGGGCTGCGCGAGGCCCTGTTGCCGGAACCCGGCGTCCCGCAGGACCAGCGCACATTCGAGGAGTGGCTGACCCAGGCCTGAACCGCCGCGAGTGGCGGCCGAGCGTCAGAAGGTCTCGCCGGTGAGCCGCTCGTAGGCCTCGACGTACTTCGCGCGCGTCTGGGCGACGACGTCCTCGGGCAGCGGCGGAGGCGCCTCGCCCGAGCTCTTCGACCACCCGGATGCCGGCGACGTCAGCCACTCGCGCACGAACTGCTTGTCGAAGCTGGGCTGCGGGTGGCCCGGCTCCCACTGGTCGGCCGGCCAGAAGCGGGAAGAGTCGGGGGTGAGCACCTCGTCGGCGAGCACGATCTCGTCACCGCGCAGGCCGAACTCGACCTTGGTGTCGGCGAGCAGGATGCCGCGCCCCGCAGCGATCTCGTTGCCGCGCGCCAGGATCGCGACGGTGAGGTCGCGCACCCGCGCCGCGAGGTCGGACCCGATCTCGGCCTCGACGGCTGAGAACGGGATCGGCTCGTCGTGCTCGCCCATGGGCGCCTTGGTCGACGGGGTGAAGATCGGCTCGGGCAGCCGATCACCGTCGACGAGCCCCGCCGGCAGGGCGATGCCGCTGACGGCACCGGTCGCGGCGTACTCCCCCAGCCCCCCACCGGTGAGGTACGCGCGGGCGACGCACTCGACGGGGAGCATCTCGAGACGCTCGACGAGCACGGCCCGGCCGCGCACGGCATCCGGGACGTCGGTGGAGATGACGTGGTTGGGCACGAGGTCCTCGAGCTGGGCGAACCACCACAGCGACAGGCGGGTCAGCACCTCACCCTTGTCGGGGATGGGGCTGTCGAGGATGAAGTCGAACGCCGAGATGCGGTCGGACGCGACGAGCAGCAGCTGGTCGGGGCGCGGCTCGCCGGATGCCGGGTCGACCGGCGCGTAGAGGTCGCGCACCTTGCCGGAGTACACGTGGGCGTAGCCGGGCAGGGGCAGGGGCGCGGGCGCATCGGGCATGGCGCTGATTCTTCCAGCCCCCCCGCGGAACGTTCTCGCCCGGTGCCAGGACCTTCGCCGTCGCACCGCCCCTGCGCGCAGGACGTCCGGCATCTTGGCTGCTCGAGCGACCCCATCGCCGGACGCTGCACCACGATCCGCCTAGCGTGGGGGCATGGACCTTCGCATCTTCACCGAGCCCCAGCAGGGCGCGACGTACGACGACCTCCTCGCCGTGGCCCGGGCTTCCGAGGAGCTCGGCTTCGACGCCTTCTTCCGCTCCGACCACTACCTGCACATGTCGGGAGACGGCCTGCCGGGCCCCACTGACGCATGGACCACCCTGGCTGGCCTGGCCCGGGACACCGACCGCATCCGGCTCGGCACGCTCGTCACGTCCGCGACCTTCCGGCTGCCGGGTCCGCTGGCGGTGATGGTCGCCGACGTCGACCGGATGAGCGGCGGCCGGGTCGAGCTGGGTCTCGGCGCCGGGTGGTTCGAGGCCGAGCACGCCGCGTACGGCATCCCCTTCCCACCCCTGGGTGAGCGCTTCGACCGGCTCGAGGAGCAGCTCGCCGTCATCACCGGCCTGTGGTCGACACCCCCCGGGTCCACCTTCGAGCACGACGGGCCGCACCACCCGGTGCGCGCCAACCCCGGCCTCGTGGCGCCCGAGCAGAGCGGAGGGGTGCCGATCATCGTCGGCGGTGGCGGTCGGCGCCGCACGCCTGCGCTCGCCGCACGCTTCGCCGCCGAGTTCAACGCGCCGTTCGCCCCGGTGGCGCAGACCGGTCGGCTCTTCGAGCGCGTCGACGCGGCGTGCCGCGACGTGGGGCGCGACCCTGCCACGCTCACGCACTCGGCCGCCCAGGTCGTGTGCGTCGGTCGTGACGACGCCACCGTTCGCCGCCGGGCGCAGGCCATCGGGCGCGACGTCGACGAGCTCGTGGAGAACGGCGTCGCCGGCAGCTTCGAGCAGGCACGCGACCGCCTCGGCCGGCTCGCCGAGGTCGGCACGACGCGGGTGTACCTGCAGGTGCTCGACCTCGCCGACCTCGACCACCTCGCCGACGTGCACGCCGCGCTGGCCGCACCCCCGGTCCCCGCCTAGCTTCCCTCGACCTGCCGGTGACCGCCGACCTCGAGGACCAGCTCGAACCCCTCCCGGATGCCGTTCGCGCGGTCGCGCAGGCCGTCGCGGCGGGCGAGCGGCCCGACCCACACAGTGCGTACCCACAGCGACCTATTGGTCAGTTCGGGTACGGCCCGGATCAGATGGTGATCTCGCCGCGCTCGGCGAGCAGGGCGATGTCGGTGCGGTGGTGCGAGCCGGGCAGGTCGATCCCGGAGACGGCCGCGTAGGCCCGCTCGCGCGCAGAGGCCAACGTGTCACCGGTGGCGACGACCGAGAGCACCCGCCCACCGGCGGAGACCAGCTGCCCCGAGGCGTCCAGCGCCGTGCCGGCGTGCAGGACGTACGCCCCGTCACCCGCGGGCAACCCGGTGATCGGGTCACCGGTGCGCGGCGTCGCCGGGTAGCTCTGCGCAGCCACGACCACGGTGACGGCGTGCTCGGCCGACCACCGCAGCGGCGGCACCTCCTCGAGCCGGCCCGTCGCCGCAGCCAGCAGCAGGCCACCGAGCGGGGTCAGCAGCCTGGTCAGCACGACCTGGGTCTCGGGGTCGCCGAACCGCGCGTTGAACTCGATGACCCGCGGCCCGCGCGGGGTCAGGGCCAACCCGATGAAGAGCACCCCGACGAAGGGCGTGCCTCGGCGCGCCATCTCGTCGATGACCGGCTGGGCCACGCGGCGCACGACGTCGTCGACGAGCCCGTCCGGGGCCCAGCCGAGCGGGCTGTAGGCGCCCATCCCCCCGGTGTTGGGCCCGGCATCCCCGTCGCCGACCCGCTTGAAGTCCTGCGCGGGGGTGAGCGGAACCACCGTCGAGCCGTCGCACAGGCAGAACAGCGAGACCTCGGGGCCGGAGAGGTACTCCTCGATGACCACGGCGCCGTCGGGCTTGGCCAGGCACTCGCGGGCGTGCTCCAAGGCCTCGGCCCGGTCATCGGTGACGACGACCCCCTTGCCGGCCGCGAGCCCGTCGTCCTTGACGACGTGCGGGGCGCCGAGGGCATCGAGGGCGTCAGCGACCTCCTCCATGGTCGTGCAGACGTGAGCCAGGCCGGTCGGCACCTCCGCCGACGACATGACCGACTTGGCGAAGGCCTTGCTCCCCTCGAGCATGGCGGCGTCCGCCGACGGCCCGAAGCACGCGATGCCGGCGGCTCGAACGGCATCCGCCACGCCCGCGACCAAAGGCGCCTCCGGCCCGATGACGACGAGGTCGACACCGGCATCCAAGGCCAGCGACACCACGGAGTCGGCGTCGGTGACCCCACCGGGCAGGGCCACACAGCGCGCAAGGTCGGCGATGCCGGGGTTCCCCGGGGCGGCGACGACCTCGTCGACCGACGGGTCGAGGCAGAGGGAGCGGACGATGGCGTGTTCGCGGGCCCCGGACCCGACGACGAGAACCTTCACGCGCCCAATCTAGAGGTAGGACCACCCGGAGGCCCTGCCCGGTCCGCGCGGCTAGACTGGTGAGTTCCGTGGCTCGCGCCACGTGCACCAGCAGCACCAGCAGCCCAGCCAGGAGAGCTCACCTCGTGACCGCCCGACCCACGGCGCCCGACAGCACGTCCGAGACCACGCCCGACGTCCCCGACGCGGCTGCCGTTCCCGACGTCGCGGCCGAGCTCGCCCTCGAGCAGGCCCACGTCGACCGGGTCTACGCCGAGCTCGAGAAGGCCAGCCGACGCGCGGCCGACGTCGAGGCCGACGGCCTGGCCCGCGGTCGCACCTCGCGCACCGGTGACGTGCGCGACGAGGAGATGACCGGCCTGTTCGAGCGCGACGCGCTGGTGTACGCCGCGGCCCGCCGGCGCTCGATGATCGACAAGCAGTACGAGGGCCTGGTCTTCGGCCGGCTCGACCTCGGCACCGAGCAGTCCACCGCCGCCGAGCGCGAGGTGCGCTACATCGGCCGCCTCGGGGTTCGCGACGACGACTACGAACCGCTCGTCGTCGACTGGCGCGCCCCCGCGGCATCCGCCTTCTACCGCGCCACCCCCGTCGACCCGATGGGCGTCGTGCGCCGGCGCGTGCTGCGCTGCTCCGGCGCCACGGTGGTCGGCGCCGAGGACGACCTCATGGTGCCCGCCGCCCCCGACGACCTCGTCGTCCTCGGTGACGGTGCCCTCATGGCGGCCCTGACGCGCACCCGCGGCCGCCAGATGCGCGACATCGTCGCGACCATCCAGCGTCACCAGGACGAGGCCATCCGGGCCCCTTCGCGCGGCGTCACCGAGATCACCGGCGGCCCCGGCACCGGCAAGACCGTCGTGGCGCTGCACCGTGCCGCGTACCTGCTGTACTCCGAGCGGCGCCGGTTCGAGAGCGGCGGCATCCTCGTCGTGGGCCCCTCGGCCGCCTACACCGCCTACATCGAGCGCGTCCTGCCGAGCCTGGGTGAGGAGTCGGTGGCGCTGCGGGCCCTCGGCGACGTCGTCGACGGCATGACCGCCACCCGCCTCGACAGCCCCGAGGTCGCCGCCATCAAGGGCTCGCTGCGCATCCGCCGCCTGCTCGCGCGCCTCGCGTCCCGGGCGCCCGCCGGGTCGCCCACGACGTTCCGGGCCTTCATCGCCGGCCATGCCGTCCGCCTCGACGAGCCCGTCCTGCGCCGGGTCCGCTCCGACGTGCTTCGCGGCCACCAGCACAACCTCGCGGCGGATGCCGCGCGCACGGCTCTCGCGGAGGCCGCCTGGCGCTCGGTGCGGGTCGGTGAGCGTGATGCCTTCCTCGAGGCGTTCGAGGGCTCGCGCGACGTCGACGACTTCGTCGCCGCGTGGTGGCGCCCGCTCGACCCGCGCGAGCTGCTGCTCGGCCTCGCCGACACCGAGTACGCCTACGAGGTCAGCCGTGGTGTGCTCGAGCAGGAGGAGGCGGCCGCCCTCGCCGCGTCGTACCGTGACGCCCTGGCGCACGGCTCGTGGTCGGTGGCCGACGCAGCCCTCGTCGACGACCTCGTGGCCCGGCTGGCCGCGGTGCAGGTCGTCGAGCGCGAGGACGTCGGCTTCTACGACATCGAGGAGCTCGACAACCTCACGGCCTACGGCGTGCAGGACGTGCGCGCCGGGATCGACCGCCGGGTCACGACGAACTCGCAGGTCGGCATCGTCACGCCGGCCGATGCCCGGGAGCGCCTCATGATGGGCCGCATCGAGCGGTCGTCCTGGTACGCGCACGTGCTCGTCGACGAGGCGCAGGACCTCTCCCCCATGCAGTGGCGGATGCTCGCGCGTCGTGGTCGCTCGGCATCGTGGACCGTGGTCGGCGATGCTGCCCAGGCCTCGTGGGGCGACCTCGCCGAGGCCGGCCGGGCCCGCGACGAGGCCTTCTCCGGGCAGGCGCGCCAGGCCTTCCACATGGACACCAACTACCGCAACGCCCGCGAGATCTTCGACTACGCCCGCGACGTCATCCTCCCCCTCGTGCCCGACGCCGACATCCCGGATGCCGTGCGCGAGACCGACGTCGACCCCGTCGACCGGCTGGTCGACGGCTCGATGGCGCAGGCGACGTCGGATGCCGTGGAGCAGCTTCTCGCGGAGGTCGACGGCTCGATCGCGGTCATCGCGGCGGGGCGCTGGATGGAGCAGGTCGCCGCGCTCGACGGCAGCGGCGGCGGCCGGGTGCAGGTCATCGACCCGCTGTCGACCAAGGGCCTGGAGTGGGACGCCACCGTCGTGGTCGACCCCGACGGCATCACCGCCGAGTCACCCGGAGGGGTGCGGGTGCTCTATGTCGTGCTGACCCGCGCCGCGCACCGGATGCACGTCCTGCGCCCCGCCTGAACTGGGGCTCAGTCCAGGAGGGCGTGGCGCTGGATGATCTCGTGCCGGCCCGGGCCGACCCCGATCGCCGAGACCCGAGCACCGATGAGCTCCTCGACCCGCAGCACGTAGGCCTGCGCGTTCGCGGGAAGCTCCTCGAAGGTGCGGCACCCCGAGATGTCCTCCGACCAGCCGTCGAGCACCTCGTAGACCGGCTTGGCGTGGTGGAAGTCGCTCTGGTTGACCGGCATCTCGTCGTGCCGGACGCCGTCGACCTCGTAAGCGACACAGATCGGCAGCTTGTCGAACCCGGTGAGCACGTCGAGCTTGGTGATGACGAAGTCGGTGACGCCGTTGATCCGGTTGGCATAGCGGCCGATGACGACGTCGAGCCAGCCGCAGCGTCGCGGGCGGCCGGTGGTCGTGCCGTACTCGGCGCCGACCGTGCGCAGCGTCTCGCCGTCGTCGTCGAAGAGCTCGGTCGGGAACGGCCCCTCACCGACGCGGGTCGTGTACGCCTTGAGGATCGCGATGACCCGCGACACCCGGGTCGGCGGGATGCCGGACCCGGTGCACGCCCCACCCGAGGTGGCTGACGACGACGTGACGAACGGGTACGTGCCGTGGTCGACGTCGAGCAGGGTCGCCTGGCCGGCCTCCAGCAACACGTTCGCACCGGCATCCAGCGCCTTCTCCAGCACCAGGGAGGTGTCGCAGACCATGGGGTACAGCCGCTCGCGGTAGCCGAGCAGCTCCTGGACGACGCGGTCGGCCTCGACCGAGCGGGTGTTGTAGATCTTCGCGAGCACCTGGTTCTTGAACGCCAGCGCCGCCTCGACCTTCTGGCGCAGGATCCCCTCGTCGAAGATGTCCTGGACGCGGATGCCGATGCGGTTCATCTTGTCGGCGTAGGTCGGGCCGATCCCCCGGCCGGTCGTGCCGATCCGGCGGGCGCCGAGAAAGCGTTCGGTCACCTTGTCGAGCGTGCGGTTGTACGGCGCGATGACGTGCGCGTTGGCCGAGACGACCAGGCGTGAGGTGTCGACACCGCGGGCCTCGAGCCCGTCGAGCTCCTGGAAGAGCACCTCGAGGTCGACGACGACGCCGTTGCCGATGACCGGCGTCACCGTCGGCGTGAGGATGCCGCTGGGCAGCAGGTGCAGCGCGTACTTCTCACGCGTGCCGTCCGGCCCCTCGATGACGACGGTGTGACCGGCGTTGTTGCCACCGTTGAACTTCACGACGTAGTCGACGTCACCGCCCATCAGGTCGGTGGCCTTGCCCTTGCCCTCATCGCCCCACTGGGCTCCGACCAGCACGATCGCCGGCATGCCGACTCCTTCCGGACGTGCGCCGGAGCCAGGTGCCCTCGACGCGCGGAAGGCCCCTCGCGCCTACGCTTCGGGGCCTCGTACACCGCAGCCTACCGCGACACTCCCCGCTGCTGCCGAGCCAGGGCCGCTCCGAGCTGGAAGCGCGTGTCCACCCCGTTGACCTCCATGAGCGCGGCGATGTGCCGGCGCACGGTGCGCAGGCTCACCCCCAGGTGGCGCGCGATCGCCTCGTCCTTCAGGCCGAGCTCGAGCAGCTCGACGAGCGGTGCGTCCCCGGCGCCCCCCACGCCCCCCACACCCGCCTCCCCCGACAGCGTGGCGACCGGCACCGCCGAGGCCCACGCGAGGTCGAAGTAGGCGCTGTAGAGCCGGATGACGAGCGGGTCACGGATGATCGCGTACCCCCGCGACGGGTCGTCCCAGGCTGCGAGCGCCACGACCGCGGTCGAGCCGAACACGGCGAACTCGGTCTCGGTCGTGGGCAGCACCCGCTGCTCCTCCCCGACCTCGGCCCACTGGGCCATCCAGCGCCCCCCGTCCGCGGCATCCAGCACCGTCGCCGGGTACAGCGCCCGCTGCGGCGACCCCCGCCGGATGCGGTCGACGTTGGCCTGCATCGTCGCCGCGTCCAGCGCCGGCCCCTCCGCGACGGTCAGCACGTAGTTGCGCAGCAGGCCCGTTGTGTCGGCCAGCAGGGCGCTGACGACCGAGGGCGCGTGGGCGTCCTCGATGACCTCGACGGCTCGTGCGCGGGCACCGAGCGCCCGGCTCGTGACCCGCGAGAGCAGGTCGCGGGTCGTCGCGAGGTCGGCCCGGCGCGCCTCGATCCGCTCGTGCTCGCGCCGCAGCTGCTCCTCCAGGACGAGGAGCAGCCCCCCGTCGCTCGCCGCCGGGTCGGGGGTCAAGGCGTCAGAGCCCCAGCTCTCGGGCGCCGGTGGCACTCGAGGCGCGCAGGAACTCGGCGCACCGGTGGCGCTCCTCCTCCTCGCCGATGGCCTCGGCCGCCCGCGACAGGGCCGCGAGGGCGCGCAGGAACCCGCGGTTCGGCTCGTGCTCCCACGGCACCGGGCCCTGGCCGCGCCAGCCCGAGCGCGCAGCGCGTCGAGGCCGCGGTGGTAGCCGGTGCGGGCGTAGGCGTACGACTCGATGACCTGCCCGTCGGCGAACGCGTCCTCGGCGAGCACCGCCCACGCCAGGGACGACGTCGGGTTGGCCGCAGCCACCTGGTCGGGCGCCACCCCCATCTCCAGGGCGTGGGATGCCGGGTCGTCAGGCAGGTGCGTCGGCGGGATTCCCAGCAGGTCGGTCATGGG
>NZ_DAORSO010000021.1:20014-28547 GCF_035443565.1 Ornithinibacter sp.
GGGTCAGGCCTGGTGGGTGCCCGCCGACCGCAGGTTCTGGCAGGCCTCGACGACGCGAGCAGCCATGCCGGCCTCGGCCTCCTTGCCCCAGGCGCGGGGGTCGTACTGCTTCTTGTTGCCGACCTCGCCGTCGATCTTCAGGACGCCGGTGTAGTTCTTCAGCATCCAGTCGGCGACCGGGCGGGTGAAGGCGTACTGGGTGTCGGTGTCGACGTTCATCTTCACGACGCCGTAGTCGACCGCGGCCGAGATCTCCTCGGGCAGCGAGCCGGACCCACCGTGGAAGACGAGGTCGAGGGGCTTGGAGCCGGCCGTGCTGCCGTGGGCGGCGACGATGGCGTCCTGGCACTCCTTGAGGATCTCGGGGCGCAGCTTGACGTTGCCCGGCTTGTAGACGCCGTGCACGTTGCCGAAGGTCAGCGCCGCCATGTAGCGACCCTTCTCGCCGAGCCCGAGGGCCTCGACGGTCTTCAGGGCGTCCTCGGTGGTCGTGTAGAGCTGGTCGTTGATCTCGTTGGCGACACCGTCCTCCTCGCCACCGACGACGCCGATCTCGACCTCGAGGATGATGTTGGCGGCGGCCGTGAGGGCGAGCAGCTCCTGGGCGATCTGGAGGTTCTCCTCGAGTGGCACGGCCGAGCCGTCCCACATGTGGCTCTGGAAGATCGGCAGGCCGCCGGCCTTGACGCGCTCGGTGGAGGCCGCGATGAGCGGGCGGACGAAGCCGTCGAGCTTGTCCTTGGGGCAGTGGTCGGTGTGCAGGGCGATGTTCACCGGGTAGTGCTTGGCGACCTCCTCGGCGTACGCCGCGAGGGCGAGCGAACCGGCCACCATGTTCTTGATCGTCGACCCGGAGGCGTACTCGGCGCCGCCCGTGGAGACCTGGATGATGCCGTCGGAGCCGGCCTCGGCGAAGCCACGGATCGCCGCGGTCACCGTCTGGCTCGACGTGATGTTGATGGCCGGGTACGCGAACGAGCCAGCCTTGGCGCGGTCGAGCATGTCGGCGTAGATCTCGGGCGTTGCGATGGGCACGGCGATCTCCTAAAGGGGTAGTGACGGGGCCGGTACGAACCCGATCCTTCCACGGATGCCGTCGCCCCACACAGGGACGTCCGTACCCGACGGTAGGGCGGCGTCCGGCACACCGGCCGGGCCCCCTACGAGGCCACGAGCACGTAGGGGCGGGTGTCGGCGACCGGGTGCAGACCGAGCCTGAGCAGGATCGGGCGCGAGTCGGGTGAGGTGTCCACCCGGGCCAGGGGGTAGCCACGCTCGAGGGCCATCGACGCGCGGTGGCTGACCAGGGCGCGGTACAGCCCGCGACGTCGCCACGACGGCAGGGTCGAGCCACCCCACAGGCCACAGAACTGCGTGCCCTCGGTCATCCGCAGGATGGCGTACGACACCGCCTCGCCGGTCTCGAGGTCCTCGACGACACTCGTCGCCATGAGGTCGGGCCGAGCCTGCTGCTCAGCGCGCAACGCCTGCGCGATGTCAACCCCCTCACGCCCCCACACCGCCTTGACGAGTCGTCCGACCCGGTCCCAGTCGCGCTCGCTGCTCGGCGTCGACAACCGCACCCCGTCCGGCAACGTGACGTCGTGCACGAGGTCGGCGCACCGGCCGAGCAGCACGACCTCCGGGTCCTGCGCGACGAACCCGGCAGCCACGAGCCGCGCCTGCAGGTCGGCGGGCTCGTCGTAGCCGTAGGTCTTCCACTCGACCTCCTGGCCCCTGCTCGTGAAGAACTCCACCTGCCGGGCGATCCAGTGCCCCGGGTCCTCGCCCAGACCCTGCGGGCACTCGACCATCGCGCCCGGCGCACCGGCATCCGCGGGGTAGGTGCGGTGGACCGGCCCGTCGTGCTCGACCACGAAACCCGGTGCCGCGTCCTTGTCCGCGAGGCGGATCTGGGTGTGGAATCGGGTGAGGAGGTCGTCAGGCGTCATGGACCCATTGCACGCCATCGGATGCCGTTCGCGCACCCGCGTTTTCCCCTCGCCTCCTCCCTTGCGTCCGGCATCTTGGCTGCCCCGACGACCACCCTGCCGGACGCAACGCTGGGTCGCCGTACTCACGCGCGGCCCCCACCGAACCCGTCAGGCTGTGAGTCATGGACCTGTCCACCGTGCGTGACCTCGCCGCCGCGACCCCCGCTACCCGCAACCGGGTCGTCGACCTGCTGCGCGCCGCGGCCATCGTCGTGGTCGTGCTCGGCCACTGGCTGATGGCCGCCGTCGTGGTCCGCGACGGTGAGCTCGAGATCGGTCACCTTCTCGAGCTCGCCCCGTGGACCCACCCGCTCACCTGGGTGTTCCAGGTGATGCCGGTGTTCTTCCTCGTCGGGGGCTATGCCAACGGCTTGTCATGGCGCTCGGCGCGGGCGAAGAACCTGCCGTATGCCGGGTGGTTGCGGGCGCGGCTGCGGCGGCTCCTCACGCCGGTGGTCCCGCTCCTGCTGGTCTGGCTGCTCGCGGTGGTCGTGGCCCACGCGGCAGGGGTGCCGACCGCGACCCTGCGCACGGCATCCCAGGTGGCCCTGGTGCCGACGTGGTTCCTCGCCGCCTACGTCGTCGTCTGCACGGTCGCCCCGGCCACGCTCTGGGTGTGGGAGCGCTGGGGCTGGTCCAGCATCGTCGGCGGGTTGGCACTCGGGTGCCTGGTCGACCTCGTGAGCCTCGGCACCGACACGCTGACCGTGGGGTTCGCGAACTACCTCGTCGTGTGGGCCACGGTGCACCAGGTTGGCTACGCCTGGCTCGACGGTCGCCTGGCCGGCACCGGTCGACGGCTGGCCCTGGCCGCCGTCGGGCTCGTCGGTGTCGTGGGGCTGGTGTGGGCCGGCCCCTACCCCGTGTCGATGATCGGGCTGGACGGGGCGGCCGTGAACAACTCATACCCGACCCGGGTGACGTTGGGGTTCCTCGGCCTGCTGCAGGCGGGGCTCGTGCTGGCCCTCGAACCCGCGCTGGCTGCGTGGTTGCAGCGGCCGCGCGCCTGGTCGGCGACGGTGCTGCTCAACACCCGGGTCATGACGCTCTACCTGTGGCACCTCACGGCCATGGTGCTCGCCATCGGGCTCTCGCTGCTGCTCGGCGGGCCCGGCCTCGGCGTCACCCCGATGACCGGGGCCTGGTGGGTGACCCGGCCGCTGTGGTGGGCCGTGCTCGGCCTCGTGACCCTCGGGTGCATCGCCGCGCTCGGCCGGTTCGAGACCCCGCGACGAGACGAATCACCCGCTCCGCCGGTGTGGCTGCCGGTGCTCGTCACCGTGCTCGCCTGCGGGGGGCTCGGATTCATGGCCGCCAAGGGCATCGTCGGCGCAGATGGGGTGCACTGGTGGTGGCCCGTGCTCACCGTGGGGGCGGTGGCCCTGCTGCGCCTGCCGGTCACATCGCGTCGGCGAGCAGGCGCAGGGTCTCCTCACGGGCCGGCGACCGGCGGACAGGCGTCCCCGCGAAGGAACCGGCGACCGGGCTGACCATGACCTCGTCCACGTCGAACGTGGCGGCCAGCTCACGCACGCGCGCAGCCGCCTGCTGCGGGTCCCCGACGACCCATCGGCTGGCCATCTCGTCGGCCAACGGCTGGTGCGCCACCATGACCCCCCGCGCCTCCGCCTCCTCGACCGTCTCCTGCGGCATCAGTGGCTGCCCGGTGCGCAGCGCCACCATGGTGCGCACCATCGGCTGCACGAGCCGCTGCGCCTGCGCCTGCGTGGGGGCGACGACGACGTTGACGGTGAGGAAGGTCCGCGGCTCCGGGTGTTCGGGCGAGGGCTGGTAGCCCTCGCGGTACAGGGCGAGCGCCTCGGCGGTCCCACGGCCCGAGAAGTGGTGCGCGAAGACGTACGGCAACCCGCGGGACGCAGCGAGGCGGGCCGAGAAGTCCGAGGACCCGAGCAGCCAGATCATCGGCACCGAGGTGGCACGGGGGGTGGCGCGAAGCACGTGCTCACCACTGCCCAGCCGCAGGGCGGCCCCGGCGGGCGACATCATCGCGAGCACGTGGTCGACGTGGTCGGGGAAGCGGTCGACGGCATCGGCCTCGACGCCACCGGCGCCGCTGCGCAGGGCCCAAGCCGTGACCTGGTCGGTGCCGGGCGCCCGGCCGATGCCGAGGTCGACGCGCCCCGGAAAGGCGGCCTCGAGCAGGGCGAACTGCTCGGCCACCACGAGTGGCGCATGATTCGGAAGCATCACCCCGCCGGAGCCGACCCTGATCCGCGCGGTTGCCGCGGCCACGATGGCGGCGAGGACCGGAGGGTTGGTCGATGCGATGCTCGGCATGTTGTGGTGCTCGGCCAACCAGTAGCGGCGGTAGCCGTTCTCGTCGGCGACCTTGGCCAGCGACCGCATCGCGGCGACGGCATCACCACTGCTCTGGTCTCCTCGCACGGGCACGAGGTCGAGCACGGACAGGGCGGGCGCGGGACGCATGGAGGGGCTCACCCCGTGTCCAGCGGTCACCGGGCCACTGCTATTCCGACGTGGGACGAGCGGGCAGCGGTCGCTGGTGAAAGACGCGCCGACGCACCCACGCGTGCATGGCGATCGCGGCGGCCGCACCGGCGTTGATCGACCGCGTCGAGCCGAACTGCTCGATGTGCAGCACGGCGGTACAGGCCGCCCGCATCGGCTCGCTCAGCCCCGGGCCCTCCTGCCCGAAGACGAGCACGCACTCGCGGGGCAGGTCGTAGGTCTCCAGCGGGTCCGAGCCGGGGAGGTTGTCGATGCCGATGATCGGGATGCCGTCGGCCTGGGTCCCCGCGCCCCTCGCCCACCGCACGAGGTCGTCGACGTCGGGGTGGTGGTGCTCGTGCTGGTAGCGGTCGGTCACCATCGCCCCGCGCCGGTTCCAGCGGCGCTTGCCGACGATGTGGAAGGCCGCAGCGTTGAACGCGTTCGCCGTGCGCACGACCGAGCCGATGTTGAAGTCGTGGCCCCAGTTCTCGATGGCGACGTGAAACGGGTGGCGACGGGTGTCGAGGTCGGCCACGACGGCATCCATGGTCCAGTAGCGGTACCGGTCGGCGACGTTGCGCCGGTCGCCCTCGCGCAACAAGTCGGGGTCGAAGTGGTCCCCGTCGGGCCACGGCCCCTGCCACGGCCCCACCCCCACGTCGGCGGGCTCGTCGTGGCCGCTCATGCCGGCACGTAAGCGGTCATGCGTGGACGCGCGACAGGAACTGGCGCGTGCGCTCCTCGCGCGGGTCACCGAGAACCTGCTCGGGCGGCCCCTGCTCGTGGATGACCCCGCCGTCGAGGAAGCACACGGTGTCGGCGACCTGCCGGGCAAAGCCCATCTCGTGGGTGTTGAGGATCATCGTCATGCCCTCCTGCGTGAGGGATCGCAGCAGGTCGAGCACCTCCCCGACGAGTTCCGGGTCCAGCGCCGACGTCACCTCGTCGAGCAGCATGAGGGTCGGGTCGTTGACGAGCGCGCGGGCGATGGCCACCCGCTGCTGCTGCCCACCCGACAGGTCGTCGGGGCGCGCCCCCGCCCGGTCGCGCAGACCCACCCGGTGGAGCATGGCCATGGCCTTGTCCTGGGCCTCACCCCGCGGCACACCGTGCACCCGGATGGGGGCCAGGGTGATGTTGTCCATCACCGACAGGTGGGGGAAGAGGTTGTAGGCCTGGAAGACCACGCCCATCCGGGCGCGCACGGCATCCGCATCGATGCGCGGGTCGGTGATGTCGTCCCCGTCGAGCGTGATCCGACCGTCGTCGACGACCTCGAGCAGGTTGACGCACCGCAGCAGGGTCGACTTGCCCGAGCCGCTGGCGCCGATGAGCACGACGCACTGGCCGCGCTCGACGGTCAGGTCGATGTCCTGGAGCACGACGTTCTTCCCGAACGACTTCCGGACCCCCTCGAGGGCGAGCAGGCTCATGACGGCATCCTCACGTGGGTGCTCACAGGTGACCCCCGGCGCCGTGGAAGCCCTGCCGCCGGGCCACCCAGTCGGTGAAGCGCGCCATGGGGATCGTCAGGCAGACGAAGAGCGCGCCGGCGACGACGTACGGGGTGTAGTTGAAGTCGCTCGCCGTCTCGATCTGTGCCGCACGGATGGCGTCGATGACACCGAGCACGGCGATGAGGCCGGAGTCCTTCTGCAGCGAGACGAGGTCGTTCATCAGGGCGGGCACCACGCGGCGCACCGCCTGCGGGAGCACGACGTGCCGCAGGGTCTGCCCGTAGCTCAGCCCGAGCGAACGCGCCGCCGCCCGCTGCGAGGGGTGCACGGACTCGATGCCGGCGCGGAACACCTCGGCCACGTAGGCCGAGTACGACAGCACGAGCGCGCACCCGCCCCAGAACAGCGCCGAGTTCGGCACCCCCGACAGCTGCAGCGCGGGGGCGCCGAAGCCGAGGAGGAAGAGCACGAGCAGCAGCGGCAGCCCGCGGAACAGGTCGACGTAGGCCGTCGCGAACAGGCGGAGCGGGAAGGCCACCGGACCCCGCACGGTGCGCATGACGGCCAGGGTGAGGCCGAGGATCGCGATGAGCACCGCACACACGAGCATGACGCGGATGTTCAGCCAGAGCCCGTCGAGCACCGCCGGGAGGGAGTCGACCGCCTTGTCCCAGGAGAAGAAGGTCTCCTTGACACGAGGCCACCCGGGCGAGCTCACGACGAGGGCGACGATGGCGCCCAGCATCGCGAGCGTCGAGGCCGTCGCGACGACGGCGGAGCGGCGGGTGCGGGCCGAGCGGTAGGCCGCGCGCTCCTGCTCCAGCGCAGACGGGACCCACCGGTCCTCGACGGGTTCCCCCGTCGACTCCGTGGGCCCCAGCTGCTGCGAAGGGTCCTGCACGATCGGCTGCTACTTCAGCTCGGGCGCGCCCTGGGTGGACAGCCAGGTGGTGACGAGGGTGTCGAGCGTGCCGTTCTCGCGCAGGGTGTCGACGGCCTGGGTGACGCATCCCGTGAGCGGGCTGCCCTTGTCGAGCACCGCACCGAACTGCTCGGGCTCACCCTGCAGGGGCAGCTGACCGACGATGACGCCGTCGTCGAGCTGGGCGGCCGTCATGTAGAACGCGGTCGGCAGGTCGGCGACGATCCCGTCGATCTGCTTGTTCTTCAGGGCCTGCACGGCGAGGTCGTTGGTGTCGAAGACCGCGACCGCAGCCGAGGGCTGCACCTGGTCCTTCGCGGCGTTGTACGAGGTGGTGCCGACCTGGGCACCGAGCTTGGCGCCCTTGAGGTCCGCCACGGTCGTCTTGCCGTCGATCGGGCTGCCCTTGTAGGTGATGACTGCCTGGCGCACGTCGTAGTAACCGCTCGAGAAGTCGACGGCCTGCTTGCGCTCGTCGCTGATCGACACCTGGTTCACGTCGAAGTCGAACGCCTTCTTGCCCGGCGCGACGACCGTGTTGAACGGCGCGACGACCCAGGTCACCTTGTCCTTGGCGAACCCGAGCTCGTCGGCGATCGCGTAGGCCACGGCTGACTCGTAGCCCTTGCCGTTGCTCGGGTCGTCGTCGACGAACCACGGCTGGTAGGCCGGCTTGTCGGTGCCGATCGTCAGGGTGCCGGCCGTCAGCGTCTTCATCGTCTCGGGGGTGCAGGTGGCGGCGGATGCCGTGGCGTCACCAGAGGCCGAGGCGGCGGGTTCGTCGGTGGGGCTGCCACAGGCGGCCAGCGCGAGGAGGGCGGACCCGGTGAGGGCGACCCCGAACAGGCGGGTGGCGCGGGTGGCGCGGGTGGTCGGCATGGGTGTTCCTTCACTGTCGGTGCGAGCCGTCCCGATCGGCCCGGATCGGTGCTCAATGTAGCCGCGGCCCCGACGTGCGGGTGCGCCCGCCCTGCGTGCGGGCGGGACCACGCAGCCGGACGACCTACTCTTGATGGCGTGATGCCTTCCCTCGGACCTGACTGGATGGACCCCCAGTGGCTCCTCGACCGCTTCGGAGAGCAGTTCTTCTGGGTGAGCGTGGCCATCGTCTTCATCGAGTGCGGCCTGCTGTTCCCCATCCTCCCCGGAGACTCGCTGCTGTTCGCGGTCGGCCTGTTCATCGCGCGCGGTGACATCGACCTCAACATCGTCGTGGCCTGCGCCATCCTCAGCGCCGCCGCCTTCGCGGGCAACGTCACCGGCTACGAGATCGGTCGGGCCATCGGGGCGCCGCTGTACGAGCGCGACGGCCGGTTCATCAAGAAGAAGTACTTCGACCAGACCCACGACTTCTTCGAGAAGTACGGCGCCAAGGCGCTGGTCATCGGCCGGTTCGTGCCCATCGTGCGCACGTTCATCACCGTGGTCGCCGGCGTCAGCCGGATGAACCGTCGGCACTTCTTCGTCTGGAGCGCCGTCGGCGCGGTGCTCTGGGCGACCGGCATCACCTTGCTCGGGTACTTCCTCGGCGGCATCGACTTCGTGCACGACAACCTCGAGGCGGCGGTGCTGCTCATCGTGGCCATCTCGGTGCTGCCCATGGTGTTCGAGTTCCTCAGGCACCGCTCGGCGACCAAGACCGTCATCGACGAGATCGACGAGGTCGTCGACGACGTGCGAGACGGCAC